>DASZWD010000013.1 GCA_035546775.1 Acidimicrobiales bacterium | reverse complement strand
GGGTCGAACTCGAAGTCCATCCGCGCGCTGAGCGGCTCCATGTTGCCGCCGGTGACGGCACACCCGTACTCGTTCCAGATCACACCGCACAGCACGTGCAGCGCGGTGTGCGTGCGCATCAGCGCGAAGCGACGATCCCAGTCGACGACGCCGTGCACCGTGTCGCTTACCTCGGGCAACGCGCCGTCGAGCACGTGCACGACCTCGCCGGTGTCGCGGTCCTTGCGCACGTCGACCACGCGGGCGTCGGCGAGGGTGCCGGTGTCGTGGGGTTGGCCGCCGCCGGTCACGTAGAACGCCGTGCGGTCGAGCACGACCCCGCCGTCGACGACGGCCGTCACCGTCGCGTCGAACTCGCGCAACTCGGCGTCGCGCAGGTACAGCAGCTCAGTCGCCATGCACTCTTTCTAGCGAACCGCCCTTGCGCACGATCTCGTCGACGAGGCCGTAACCCACCGCTTGGCCGGCGGTGAGGAAGCGGCCGCGGTCGAAGTCGGCCTCCACCTCCGCCACCGTGTGCCCCGTGGCGCGGGCGAAACGCTTGTGGAACTCGCCGACGAAACGCAGCTCGTGCTCGACGGCATCGGCGAGGTTGCGGGCGAACCCCATCACCGTGTGGCGCGGGTTGACGAGCTGGAACGTGGCGTGCTCGTGGGCGAGGCGACGCGGGGCCACGGCGTAGGGCATCAACGCCACGCCACCGAGCGCCCCGGCGCACGTGGCGCGAAGTTCGACGCCGAGGATCTCGACGGTGTCGGCCAGCGCCATCGCGGCCGTAAGGTCACCGTCGGGGCACGACAGCACGAGGTCGATCGGGTCGTCGCCCGTGGCGTCGAGCAGCATGAGGCGCGCCGATGCGTCGTTGACCGCCAGCAAGTCGAGCGGGCCGGCCACACGCACGATGCGGCGCTCCATCAACCGCTCGGCGAGTTCCTCGTTCACCGGGTTCGGGGTGAACACCGACGGCACGTTCGGCAGGTGCGGCATGGTCATGCGGTCGGCCCCTTCCCCAACTTGAACTGGAGGTCGCGGCCGACCGCCGCGGCGTAGCGGTGCAAGGTGGAAAGGCGCACATCGGCGTCGCCCGCTTCGAGGCGCGCCACCGCCGACTGCGAGGTGCCCATGCGCGCCGCCACCACCGTCTGCGACAAGCCCTGCTTCTCCCGCTCGCGCACGAGGGCGACGATCACCTCTCGATTCGGCTCGATCTGGTCGAAGCCGGGGAACCGTGAGCGCCGTCGTTCAGCCATCGCTACAACGCTATACCGAATTCGCTATGGCTTATGCTCCGCGCCATGGCGCGTCTTCCTGCTGAACTGTCGCTGTCCCCCGACGAACTCGACGAGCTCATGACCACCTCGTGGAACATGCGCATCGCCACGACGGGGCCAGGCGACCGCATCAACCTCACACCACTGTGGTTCGGGTGGGCCGGTGGGAGGATCTACTTCTACGCCCGCGGCCAGAAGATCACGAACCTGCGGCGCTCGCCGAACTGCACCGTGCTGGTCGACCGCAACGAGCGCTTCCCCGAACTCCAGGGAGCGATGTTCCAGGGCGTCGCTACGGTGCTCGAGGACGCGGCGGCCGAGGACGCCGACGCGCACCTCGAAGCGGCCCGCTGGCAGATGGGTACCAAGTACGCCGGGGGCCATGGCGAACCGGCGCCGACAACCGACGAACCGATCCGCAACCCCGCGTCGGCGCGAGGCCGCTCGTGGCGCTGGGTGGTCGTCGAGCCGCACAAGGTCGTCACCTGGGACAACCACAAACTCGGTCGGTAGCGGTTAGCTACAGACCAGTTTGTTGCGCTGCACGCAACTGACGGAGAACGAGACCGGCGCGCTATTAGTGCCGTCGCTCACGTTGGCGCCGACGGTGTAGTTGCCGGCGGATCTGAATTTCACCACCGCGGTGTTGGTCGTGCTGGTCGCACCGGTCCACGCGTAGGTAAGCGTGGCACCGTCGGGATCGTGGGCGGTGATGGTGAAGGTGCACGTCTTGGCGCTGCACGACTTCGTTGCGTTGTCGACCACCGGGGGTTGATCACCGGGCGGCGGGGGTGGCGGTGTGATGACCGTGCCCGGCGCGGCGAACGCCGACACGCCGTTCGGGGCGCCGAGGCCCGTCGGGCCGTCGTAGCCGGCGGCGCCGGTGCACAAGTACGCCGGCGAGCACGAGCCGTTGGAACCCACCGTCACGTCGAACAAGCCTGAGGGCGTGGCGTAGGGATAGGACGCCGCGTAGTCGGTCGAGGCCGGCACGCTGGCGACCGCGTAGATCGCGGCGACCACCGGGGCGGCGACGCTGGTGCCACCGAACACGAACCAGTTGGCCCCACCGCTGCCGTAGCTGTCGTAGACGGCGACGCCGGTGCTGGGGTTGGCGACGGCCGACACGTCGGCGATGGTGCGGCGGGCGCAGCCAGAGTCGTGCTGCCACGCCGGCTTGGTGACGTAGGCCGAGCAGCCCGAGCCGGCACCGCTCCACGCCTTCTCGCTGGTGCGGTGACCGGTCGAGTCGAGGGTGAGTGTGGTGCCGCCGACGGCCGTCACGTAGGCCGACGCCGCCGGGTACTCGGCGCCGTAGCCGTCGTCACCGGAACTGACGGTGAACACGACGCCCGGCTTGTCGAAGTGGCTGTCGTAGGACTGCTCGCCGTTGAACTCGCTGCCGCCGTAGCTGTTGGAGACGTAACCCGCGTGCGCCGCCGCGTAGTCGACCGCCGCCATGAGGTCGGTCATGCTGCTCGAGTTCGCCTCGACGAGGAGGATGTGGCAGTTCGGGCACAGCGCCGAGACCATGTCGAGGTCGAGCGCGATCTCCTGGCCCCACCCCTTGCTGCTGGCGGGATACGTCGTGCCGCCGTTCTGGTTGCGCTTGGCGAAGCACCCGTTCGCGGTGGTGCAGGCGGGAAGGCCGAACTGGCTGCGATAGGCGGAGAGGTCGGCTTCGGCCTTCGGGTTGTCGTAAGCGTCGACGATGGCGACCGTCGGCGTGCCCGCGGCGGCACCGACGCCATACGCCGTCTGAAGGTCGGCGGGGCGGTAGCCGTAGCTGTAGCTGGTCGTCGCCATCGGCGTGGCGTTGTCAGCCTGCGTGACAACGTGGGCGTCGCAGTGCGCGTAGCCCGGCTGCGTGGCCGCGCACGTCGCCTTGTCGCCGTGAGCGGCGGGCATGGCCCGGCGAGCGTTGGGCGCCGCATTCGGCGGCGGCGTCGCGGTGGCGATCGACGTTGTAGCCGTGAGACCGGCGGACACGCCCGCGATCAACACCAATTTCCAGACGCGACGAATCACACTGCTCCAATCGGCCTACGCCACAGAGAACTGAGCGTCAGGAGGGACGGACCGAGCGTGGCAGAGTACGGCCACCCATGACAAAAGACGAGTACCGCCGCCACCACGACGAGGACAACGCTCAATTCTCGGATCTCTTGCACGAGCTCGCTCCCGACGAGTGGGAGCAGCCGTCGCTGTGCGAGGGATGGCGGGTGCGCGACGTCGTCGGCCACATCCTGTACGGCAACGAGATGAACCTGGCGACTCTTCCCGTCCGCCTGGCGCGGTACGGATTCTCCTCGGACAAATCCGGGAAGGCGTATTCGATCGCCCGCGCCGAGGGACGGACGCCAGACGAGTTGGTCCGCGCCTTCGACGAACGCGACCCGTGGGCCGGCACGTGCCGGATCTTCCCGCCGAAGCTGACCCTGCTCGACCGCCTCGTGCACCAGCAGGACATCCGCCGCCCGCTCAACCGGCCGCGCACGATCCCCGCGGAACGCATCGTCGCCGTGCTCGACGCCACGCCCACGCTCGGCTCGGTGTTCGGCGCGCGCAAACGCACCAAGGGCCTGCGGTTCGTGGCCGAGGACGTCGACTGGTCGTGGGGCGACGGACCTGTCGTGACCGGGCCCGGTGAGGCGCTGATCATGGCGATGCTGGGGCGCGGCGCGGCGCTCGCCGATCTCACCGGCGACGGCGTGGCGACGTTCTCGGCTCGGTGAGCACAGCCATCAGCGCGCCTGTCGCCCGCATCACCAGCTAGACGTGCAGCGCGCCGCCGCCCACCACGACGGCCTCGCCCGCCACTCGCACCTCAGTCAGCGCGCCGGCACCGTCGCGCGCGACGGTCAGGCGTAGCTCGCTCGGCCGGCCCATCTCGACGCCCTGCACGACGGTGAACTCCGTGGGCTCCAGGCGGGCGACGAAGCCGGCGAAGGCGGCGACGGCCGAACCCGTCGCCGGGTCCTCGGGGATGCCGAAGCCGGGCGCGAACGAGCGGGCCCGCCAGCGCCCGGGCGTCTCCGAAACGACGACGTAGACCTGGTCGAGCGCCCCGGGGACGCCGTGGGCGCGCGCCAGCACGTCGGCGTCACGGACGGCCACGATTGGCCACGGGACACCGCAGTCCCACACCGCCGGCTCGAACGCGGGGTCGAGGTCGGCGATGGTGACGCCGATGGCGGCGGCCGCTTCACCGCGATCGATGTCGCGGGTCCGCGCCGGCAGCTTCGCCGTCGTGAACTCGGCGGTGTCGTCGTGCACGGTGACGCGCACGTCGCCCACGGCCTCGGCGAGGACCACCGCGTCGTCGGCCGAGTGACCGAGGTTGTGCAGCAACACCGCGGTGCCGACGGTGGGATGTCCGGCGAAAGGCAACTCGTTGCCCGGGGTGAAGATGCGCGTCGGGAACGGGCGCGTGCCGGTCGACACGAACACCGTTTCGGACAGGTTGAGTTCGCGAGCGATGCGCTGCATCAGCGCGTCGTCGGTGATGTCCTGGTCGACGAACACCGCCAGCGGATTGCCGGCGAAGGGCTCGGTGGTGAACACGTCGAGCAGGTAGTAGTCAGCCATGAAAGGATCGTAGGAAAGCGATGATCGACTCCGACCAGCATTTGTACGAGCCGCGGTCGATGTGGACCGATCACATCGATCCCGCGATGCGCGGCGACGCCTTGGCGCTGGTCGACGACGACCTTGGCTACACGTGGCTCACGTGGCGCGGCCGGCGCCTGCAACTCGCCGACGTGCACATGCCGGGCAACACCGCGTGGTGCGGCGACCATCGCGAACGCTGGCGCGCCGGCGAGCGCGCCGCCTACGACTACGACGAGGCGCTGCCGGCGTCGTACTGGGACCCGGCGGCGCGCCTCGACTGGCTCGACGAAGCCGGCATCGACGCTGCCGTGCTGTTCCCCAACTACGGGCTGCTGTGGGAGCGCGCGCTCTCGGACGATCTGCCGGCGCTCGTCGCCAACATGACGGCGTGGAACCGCTGGTGCGCCACGGTTCACTTCGAGGGCGACGACCGGCTCAACCCCGTCGCCCACCTCACGCTGCGCGACGCCGAGTGGGCCGAGCGCGAGATCGCGGCGATGGCCAACGCCGGCGTGCGCCTGGCGATGATCGCGCCGGCACCGGTCGACGGGCGGGCCCTGTCGGATCCGGCGCACGACCGGCTGTGGTCGGCGTTCGTCGATCATGGCGTCACGCCCGTCTTCCACGTGGCCGACCAGCCGCGCGTGTTCGACGACTGCTGGTACGCCGACCCTGAAGCGTTCGTGCCCGTCGTCGAGTCGGTGTTCCTGTGGGTGCCGCCGGCGCTGGCGATCACCGACCTCATCGTCAGCGGCACGTTCGACCGCCACCCCGACCTGCGCGTCGGCGTCGTCGAGCTGAGTTCGATCTGGGTGCCGCAGTACCTGCTGATGCTCGACGGCGGATTCGACTTCACCGCGCAGCTCAACGGCCGGCCGCGGGTCGAGTTGGAGATGCGCCCGAGCGACTACGTGTACGAGCACGTCCGTGTCTCGTCGTTCTCCTACGAGAACCCGGCCCGCCTCATGAAGCAGGCGGGCGACATCTTCATGGCGTGCAGCGACTACCCGCACTCCGAAGGCACCGCCACCCCCGCCGCCGACTACGCAGCCGCTGGCTGCGACCCCGCGGCGATGGGCGACTTCTTCAACGGCAACGTCGAGTACCTCATTCGGGCATAGTTGGGGTCCGCACGCGAGAGGGGCACCAACGTGGCTGTCGTCGAGGAGACCAACCCGAACGTCCACTTGGCCGGCAACAAGTGGCCCGTCCCCGACGAGCGCGACGACGTCGCCCTGAAAGTGCGCGGCGTGCTGCCCGACGGGCTCGAGGGCGTGTTCGTGCGCAATGGGCCGAACCCCGTGGTCGTCCCCGGCGAGCGCTACCACATCTTCGACGGCGACGGCATGCTGCACGCCCTTACGATCCGCGACGGCGTCGCGTCGTACCGCAACCGGTGGGTTCGCACCGCCGGGTTCGAGATGGAGCAGGCCGCGGGACGACAGCTGTTCGGCGGCATGACCGACCTCGCCGGCACCGACCGCGACGCCGCCAAGGCGCTCGCCGACAAAGGTGAAGTGCTCAAGAACGTGGCGAACACCCACGTGGTCGAGCACGCCGGTCGCGTGCTGGCGCTGTGGGAGGCGGGCCTGCCCTACGAGGTCACCCGCGAGCTGGACACGGTTGGTCACTACGACTTCGGCGGCGCGCTGCAGGGCCCGATGACCGCGCACCCGAAGTTCGACGCCCGCACCGGCGAGATGATCTTCTTCGGCTACCAGCCGTTCCCGCCCTATCTCCGGCTGCACACCGTCGACGCGACGGGCGCGCTCGTGCGCAGCGTCGACATCGACATCCCGAACCCAGTGATGATCCACGACTTCGCCATCACGGATCGATACGCGGTGTTCCTAGACGCGCCCGCGGTGTTCGACCTGCGCGCCGGTCTCGCGGGTGACCCGTTCGTGCAGTGGCGCCCCGCGGTCGGCTGCCGCGTCGGTGTCATCGCCCGCGACGCGACCAGCGACACGACCCGCTGGTTCGACGTCGAGCCGGGCTACGTCTTCCACTTCCTCAACGCCTTCGACGACGGCGACACCGTGCACCTCGACGGGTGCCGCCAGGACGGTTTCAACATGGCGCAGTCGCCGGAAGAAGCGACCAACCCGGCGCGCACACCGCTCACGCGGTTCAGCGTCGACCTGGTTGCGGGCACGGCGAGCGTGGAGCAACTCGACGATCGCTCAGGGGACTTCCCCCGCACGGCCGACGCCGTCGCCGGCCGGCCCTACCGCTACGGCTACGTCGCCACCCTCGACGAACGCAGCGGCTTCGGCGACTTCACGTCCGTCACCAAATACGACGTGACGAACGGCGCCAGAGAGAGCTTCCGCTACGGCGCCGCCGACACCACAGGCGAGGTCGTCTTCGCCGCCGCGCCCGACGGCGAGAACGAAGACGACGGGTGGCTGCTGAGTTGGGTGCACGACCACGCCAACGACGCCAGCCGCGTCGTCATCCTGGACGCCCGCGCACCCAGCGCGGGTCCCGTCGCAGAAGTGCTCCTGCCTCGCCGCGTGCCGTTCGGCTTCCACGGCAGCTGGCTACCCGCGCACGACTGACCAAGGGCGCTAGCGGCCGAGCTCGGTCACGTCCGCAGTTTTCGCCGGCTTCTGGTGCATGCACAGCAGGGTCTTTCTGCCGTGGGTACACCAGAAGGAGGCTTAGGCGGGGGCTTCGCCGGCGGCTTGGGCTTTGGCCCAGCGGTAGTCGGCCTTGCCCGATGGTGAGCGCTGGACGTGGTCGACGAATTTGAACGCCTTGGGCAACTTGAAGCGGGCGATGTGCTTCTCCGCCTCGGCCAGCAGCGACTTCTCGATCACCTCGTCGGCCGACACGCCGTCGCGCAGCTGCACGATGGCGACGACCTCCGCGCCCCACTTCTCCGACGGGCGACCGGCGACGGTCACGTCGTACACGTCGGGGTGATGGGCCAGCGCCTGCTCGACCTCTTCGGCGAAGATCTTCTCGCCGCCCGAGTTGATGGTGACCGAGTCGCGCCCGTACAACTCGATGATGTTGTCGGCCGTGAGGCGGGCGCGGTCGCCCGGCACCGAGTAGCGCACGCCGCCGATGACGGGGAATGTGCGCGCCGTCTTGTCGGCGTCGCCCAGATACCCGAGGGGGACGCGTCCTTGCTGCGCTAGCCACCCGGTCTCTTCGTGGCCGGCCTCGAGCACCGTCGACAGGTCCTCGCTCACGATGGCGACGCCCGGACCGGGCGTGAACGTGCCCGTCGACGCCGAGCCCGCCTGCGCGCTCACGTTCGACATCTGCGACCCAGTCTCGGAGGCGCCGACGGCGTCGATGATCATCTTGCCGGGCAGGGCGGCGAGGATGCGGTCCTTGAGCGTCGAGTTCAGCGGCGCGCCGCCGGAGATGATGGCGAACAGCGACGACAGGTCGTAGGACTGCTTCTCGATCTGGTCGGCGAGCGGGCGGCCGAAGGCGTCGCCCACGATGAGCATCACGCTGACCTTCTCGCGCTCGACGGTGCGCCACAGGTCGTCGGGGTCGAGGCCGATCACGTCGTCCTGGATCACGACGGTGTTGCCGCCGGTGAACGCGTTGAACGCCATCCAGTGCCCGGCGCCGTGCATGAACGGCGCGGCGGGCAGCATGCGGCCACCGCCGTTCTTGGCCGTCTCGACGATGGCGTCGAGGCTGTCCCACTCGTTGGCGCCGGCGCGACCGCCGAGCGACGCCACGAAGATGTCGGCCTGGCGCCACAGCACACCTTTGGGCATGCCGGTCGTGCCGCCGGTGTAGAGGATGTAGAGGTCGTCGGGGCTCGGCTCGACGGCGGGCGCGTCGGGCGACGACTGCGCCAGCGCGTCCTCGTACCAGACGGCGCCCTCGAGCAGCGGCGTTTCCGAGCCGTCGTCGACCTGGAGCAGCACGGTGAGGTTCGGCAGGTCGGCGCGCACCTCGGCGACGCGATCGGCGAAGGCCGAGTGAAAGACGACGGCCTTCGCCTGGCTGTCGGTGAGCAGGTAACGCAACTCCTCGGCGACGTAGCGGTAGTTCGTGTTGAACGGCGCCACCCGCGCCTTGTACGCGCCGAGCATCGCCTCGAGGTACTCGTTGCCGTTGTAGAGGTAGACAGCGAGGTGGTCCTGGCCCGACTCGTGACCTGCCAGCGCATCACGCTCGGTGTGGGCGCCGAGACCCTGGGCGATCAGGTAGTTGGCGAGGCGGTTGGTGCGCTCGTCGAGCTGGCCGTAGGTGACGCGCCGATCGCGCCACACGATGGCCTCGCGCTCGGGGACGGCCGCGGCGACACCACGGAACACTTCTGCAAGGTTGAACTCCACGCCGGGTGACCGTACTGCGCAGTACGGTGCCGTGCCTATGCGAGCCGTCGTCCTCAATGGTGAACGTGACGTATCGGTCCAAGACGTGCCCGACGCCGGCGTTCCCGGTCCCGACGGCTTGCTGCTGCGCGTCGACAAGACCGCCATCTGCGGATCCGACCTGCATCCGTACCACGGGATCATGGCAATCCCCGGCACCCGCCTCGGCCACGAGTTCGTCGGCACCGTCGAGGACATCGGCGCCGACGTGCGCACCGTGTCCAAGGGCGACCGCGTGCTCGTGTCGGGCGTCATCGGCTGCGGGGTGTGCCCCGCGTGCCGCGCCGGCGACGTCGTCGTGTGCCTCAACAACGGCACCCAGGTCTTCGGCGTGACACCGATCCTCGCCGGCGGCCAGGCCGAGGCCGTCGCCGTACCGGCGGCCGACGGCGTCGTCACCAAGATCCCCAACGGCATCAGCGTCGAGCAGGCGGTGCTGCTGACCGACATCCTGCCGACGGGCTATCTCGGCGCCCGCAGCGCGGACATCACGCCGGGCGACACCGTCGCCGTGATCGGCCTCGGTCCCGTCGGCGTGTTCGCGTTGCAGTGCGCCCAGCTGTTCGGGCCGGCGCGCGTGCTCGCCGTCGACATGGTCCCCGAGCGCCTCGCCCGCGCCGCCGAACTCGGCGCGGAGCCGATCGACGCGTCCGACGGCAACACCGTCGCCAAGATCTACGAGGCGACGGGCGGTCGAGGCGCGACGGCCGTCATCGAAGCGGTCGGCAGCCAGCAGACGATCACCGACGCCATCATGTGCGCCGCGCCCGGCGCCACGATCTCGGTCGTCGGTGTCCACATGGACTTCGCTTTCCCCTATCCCCTGCCCGTGGCGTTGATGAAGCGCCTCACGTTCCGCGTCCAGCTGGCGTCGATCCCCACGACGTGGTCGGCGCTGTTTCCGCTCGTGGCTTCGGGCAAGCTGCAACCCGAAGAGGTCTTCACCCACCGTCTCGGGTTGAGCGACGCGGCGGAGGCGTACCGCCTGTTCGACGCGCGGGAAGACGGCGTGCTCAAGGTGCTGCTCGACCCGTCGCGCTGAGCGAAAGGCGTCACCGCGCCGTGTTGGGGGTGAACTTCACGGGCAGGCGCTTGACGCCGGTCACGAGCGGCATGCCGCCGCCGTTGAGCAGCGCGGGGTACGCGGTCGCCTCGATGTCGGGGAGACGCTCGAAGAGACGCCGGAACATCACGTTGAGCTCGCGCCGGGCGAGGTGAGCGCCGAGGCAGAAGTGCGGGCCGGGTCCGCCGAAGGCGACGTGCGGGTTCGGGTTGCGGCGCACGTCGAACACGTCGGGGTTCTCGAACACGTCCTCGTCCCGTGACGCCGAGCCGTAGAACATCACGACCTTCTCGCCCTGCTTGAACTCGTGACCCGACGCCATCGTGTAGTCCTGCGTCAGCGTGCGGCGCATGTAGACGACCGGACCGGCGTAGCGCACGACCTCTTCGACCGCCGTCGGCGTGACGCCTTCGAGATCGGACTGCCAGATCTTGCGCTGCTCGGGGTTGGTGGTGATGTAGTGCATGCCGTGGCTCAGCGCGGTGCGGGTGGTGTCGTTGCCGGCGACGGCGAGCAGGATGAAGAACGACCCGAGTTCCTGCGGCGTGAGGATGTCGTCTTCGAGCTCCGCGTTGATGAGCTGCGTCGTGAGGTCGTCGCCCGGGTTGTGGCGCTTGTACTCGGCGATCTCGTTCATCAG
>DASZWD010000012.1 GCA_035546775.1 Acidimicrobiales bacterium | reverse complement strand
ATGGCGTTGGTGACCGTCGCCGGCGTGATCCACAACTGGTCGCCGAGCCGGCCGAGCGTGAGAGGCGGATTGAACCGCAGCATGCCGAGGACTTGGTAGCGGGCGAAGGTGAGCCCGAGCGGGCGCAGGATGTCGGTCGCTTCGTTGAGAAAGATCTGCTCGGCGCGCATGACGGAGACGACCGCCGCCATCCCGGCCGCGCTGTCGGTCCACCCCTGCTCGATCCAGCGCTGGCGCGCCCCCTCGACCGGGTCGTAGGACAGGCCGCGCGTCATGACACCGGAGTCTGCCCGATCACGCCTTCGGCTTCGAGCACGGCCAGTTCGTCGTCGGGCAGGCCCAACACGTCGGCGTTGTGCTCGCCCAGCAGCGGCGCATGACGGCGATGCTGCGGGCCGCCGATGCCGAAGGGCAGCCGCGGGTGACGCGCCGTGCCGGCGATCGGATGGACGACGTCTTCGAAGAAGCCGCGCGCGACCAGTTGGGCCACGTCGCCCTGCTCGTGGGGCTGCATCACCTTGGCAACCGGCACACCTTGCGCCCACAACTCGTCGACGATCTCGTCGGCCTTGCGGGTGGCGCAGTAGTCGGTGAAGTCGCCGTCGGTGTCGACGACGACCCACGTGTCGTCTTCGGCGGTGAGGTACGTGCGGGCGCCGCCGTCGCGCGTCAGCAGTACGCCGTCGCGCGAATACGTGACCAACTGCTCCGCCGCGATGCTGAGCGCGGCGTCGACCATCGCGGCTTCCACCGTCACCCCTTGGCCGGTGGCGTTGCGGTGCTCGAGCGCCTGGAGCAGTCCGACGAGCGCGTGCAGTCCGGCGTTCGGATCACCCACGGTGTAGGGCGACAGCGGCTTGCGGTCGGGATACCCCGTCATCCACGACAAGCCCGCCGCGTCTTCGATCACGAAGGCGAACGCCGGGTTGTCGCGCCACGGCCCGTCGAGGCCGAAGCCCGGCATGCGCACGACGACGAGATCGTCGCGCGACAAGTCGAGCGCCATCTGGTCCATGACGCGGGGCGTGAAGTTCTCGACGACGACGTCGGCGGTGTCGACGAGTTGCTGCAACAACTCGCGCCCGCGCTCGGTTTGCAGGTCGAGGGTGACGCTCTTCTTGTTGGTGTTGAGGCCCGAGAAGATGCCCGAGCGTTCCCACCAGTCGTCGCCGCGCATGCCCGCCAGCATGCGGGTGCCGTCGGGCCGCGTCGTCGACTCGACGTGGATCACTTCGGCGCCCAGCATCGCCAGCACCTGCGTGCACAGCGGCCCCGCCCAGAACGCCGTCAGATCGACGACCCGCAGCTCCCCCACACTTCTGTGAAGGAATTTCCGTGCAGAGGACGGGCGATCCTTCACAGAAGTGCGGATGGGGGGTGCGGGGCGCACGACGCCGTCGGCGTCGCGCACGATCGAGCCGCGGGCGACGAAGTGGTCGGTCTCGGGGATGGTGGCGCCGTTGCCGATGGGCGCGTGCGGGATGCGGAAGACGCTGGCTAGCTCCAGCACCTCGGCGACGGTGTGGTCTGCGACCCACGCCGCGATGTCGGGGGCGAGGTGGCCGCGGGACGCGAAGAGCTTGCGGTCCTCCTGCCACTCGGGATGGCCGACCATCACGCAGAAGTCGAGCCACTGCTGCCCCGTGCCCACACCGAGGCCGACGAGTCCGTCGCTCGCTTCCTCGATCCCCGGGGTGACGACAGAGCGGCCGATGCGGAACGGCCGGCCAGCGAGGTCGTGGTACGTCACCGGGTAGTACGTGAGGCACAGGGCGATGCACTCGAGCATCGACACGTCGACGAGCGCGCCCGGTGCGGACACCAAGACAGCGATCGCCGCGTACACACCGGTCAACCACTCGCCGACCTTGCCGCCGACCGGGACGGGCGCGCGGTCCGGATAGCCGCGGCCCAGGCCGATCATCCCGCCCGACCACGCCTGGAGAGTCAACTCCGTCGCCGGTTTGTCGGCCCACGGGCCTTCGAGACCGAAGGGCGTGATGGCGACGACGATTGCGTCGGGAGCCGCGGCGCGCACGTCGTCCAAAGACTCCGTTGCGTCGCGCGACCAGACGACGGCGTCGGCCTCGCCGAGCGCGCACGGCGTCGCGTCCAACAGCCTCGTGCAGTACGCGCCGGCGATGCCGCCCGTCAGATCACAGACCTTCATTCGGTCGCGGCGCGGCCCTTCTTCGACAGCCGCCACTCGGGCGGGAACCGGGCGTCGAAGTCCTTGACCGCCGTGGTCAACCCCTTGGCGATGGCTTCGTCCGTCGACATCTCGTTCTGGTCGGGCCGGCCGTAACCCGCCATCGACTCGAGCATCCCGCTGATGAGCGAACCCATGTACTCGCCCTGGTACTGCTTCATCACTTCGAAGAACGCCTTCTGCATGAAGATGACGTCGGTCGAGCGGTTCTGGGCACACGCCAGTGCGTACTTGCGCACTTCGTTCTCCAACTGGTCGCGGGGCACGACGCTGTTGACGAAGCCGACCTCGGCCATTTCCGCGGCGGTGAACGGACGGCCGGTGAAGACCATCTCCTGGAACTTGCGCAGCCCCATCATCTGCGCCCACCACCACATGCGCGGCGCCGCGCCGGCGTAACGGAAAGCGGCGTGGCCGAACAGCGCGTCGTCGGACGCGATGACGAGGTCGGCGTCACCCGCTTGGTAGAAGTGCCAGCCGTAGACGTAGCCCTTGGCTTCGACGATCGAGATCTTCTTGAACTCCTGGAGCGTGCGGCACCCACCGCGAGGATCGGTGAACCACGCCTGGGTCGTCGTCGCGCCGTGGCGGAAGTTCTTGCGCGGCGGATAGGTGACATCTTCGCCTTCGAGTTGCACCTCGCGCAGCAACCCGTCCTCCGAGTTCACCGCCTCCATGAACTCGGGCAGGTCCTGTCCGGTGCCGAAGTCGTCGCCGGAGCCCCGCACCACGAGCACCTTCACGTCGTCGTCGATGTTCGCCTGGTGCAGCAACTCGGCGTAACGCAGGCGCATCTCGATCGTCGGCGCGTTCATCTGTTCGGGACGGTTGAGGGTGAGCGTGGCGATCTTCGTCGCCCGATCCTTCTCGTAGAGAACCCAGTCGTTGCTCATATACCGAGGAACGTTTGCACGTTGGTCGACACGACCTTGACCGCGTCCTGCGCACCCACCTGCGCGACCACGCTCGCCAACGACTGCTCGGAGTAGCCGAAGGTCGACTCGTTGTGCGGGTAGTCCGACGACCACATGACGCGGTCGACACCGATCCGGTCGATCATCTCGAGGCCGAGGGGGTCGACCATGAACGACGCGTACATGTGGTGATCCCAGTAGTAGGCCACGTCGTTGTCGATCGGGTGGTCGGCCATGTGCTGCAGTGACGCGTACAGGTGCTCGGCGTCCTGGAGCGCGGCGACAACCCAGTTGATGCCGCCTTCGAACCACCCGACGGTGATGCCGGGATGGCGGTCGAGGATGCCGCCAAAGATGTAGCGACCGAACATCTCGCGGAACGGCGCCACGTTGTGCAGCATGCCGACCAGCACGCTGTTGTCCCGGCACGGCGAGCTGAGCGGCGCTTCGCCGATGTGATGCGACACCGGCACGCCCGACTCCTCGACCGCTTCCCAGAAGTCGTACATCTTCGGGCTGTTCCAGTCGATCGGCTTGCCGTCGTCGTCGGCGCCCGGCTTGAGCGGCAGCCAGAACGTCTTGATGCCGAGCGACTTGATCTCGGCCAGCGTCTTGCGCGTGCCCTCGGGATCCCACCAGTTGGCGATGCCGACGCCGTAGAAGCGTCCGCCCGCGCGCGCCTGCAACTCGGCGACGTACTCGTTGTAGATGCGGAAGCACAGCTCGCGCACGTCCTTGTCGGGCCACCCCATGAGACCGAGCAACGCGTTCGGGAACGCCAGCTCGCGGTGAATGCCGTCGGACTCCAACTCCGCGGCGCGCGCCGCCATGTCGCGCGTGCTCGACCCGTCGAGCGGGTCGTACTGCATCAACACCGCGGTGAACTCGCGCGGCAGGAACCCCTTGCCGTTGACCGCCAGGGTCCAGGCGCCGTCGTCGTAGACGACCCGCGGCGCACTGTCCTTCAGCTTGTCCGGAAAGCGCTCGTAGAAGATGTCTTCGGCGAGGGAGATGTGATCGTCGGCCGAGAACACCTCGGTGC
This sequence comes from Acidimicrobiales bacterium, assembly GCA_035546775.1. Taxonomy (NCBI): domain Bacteria; kingdom Bacillati; phylum Actinomycetota; class Acidimicrobiia; order Acidimicrobiales; species Acidimicrobiales bacterium. The sequence continues at coordinate 3,683 of DASZWD010000012.1, read as the reverse complement.
CGGCCGGAAGGCCGACGTCGGCGCCGCCGCGACCCGTACGATCCTTCGGTGCGCCGAGTCCTTGCTGCGGGTACGTCACCATCTCGACGAATTTACTTTGACGTCGTAATAACTGTCAACGGTCGCGAGTGCGCGTGAACATCCAGCGCTTCGTTTTTCGTCGGCTCTATCGGACGGCGCCCGACGTCGAGTCGCTGGCGTGGCACCGCGAGGAAGCACCACCCCTGCTCGATCGCGCCCTCGCCCAACGGCCAGCACCCGGCCGCGCCCTCGACCTCGGATGCGGCCAAGGCGTCTACGCCGTGCACCTCGCCCAGCGGGGCTACTCGGTCGTCGGCATCGACTTCGTGACGGCCGCGATCGACGCGGCGCGGGCGCGCGCCGAAGCCGCGGGCGTCACGCTCGAACTGCACGAGGGCGACGTGGTCGACTACTCGGCGCCGGCGCCCTTCGACGTCGTGCTCGACTCGGGCTGCTTGCACCACCTGCCGAAGGCGAAGCGGGGCGCATATCGGGCCAAGCTCGACGACTGGCTGGCGCCCGGCGGCGACTTCGTCCTCGTGCACTTCGCCCACCGGCCGCAGGCCAAGTGGATCCCGCAGGGCCCGAGCCATCTAACACGCGAGCAAGCCGTCGCGTTCCTCGCGCCGCTCGAGCTGCGCGCCTACGACGAGACGGTGTTCGACGTGCCGTTCCCGATGGGCAAGATGCGCGCCGGCGTGTATTGGTTCGCGCGTCCGGCACACTGACACGACGCAATCAACGAAAGGGGCAACGGGTGACCGACGAGGCGCACGACGACGCATCACGGAGACTGTCGGACGCGATCGCGAGCGAGTGGGAGGCGTTCGGTCCGCACACGCTCGACGACAACGGTGACGTGACCGACGTGCCGATCCCCGGTGCGGTGCTCGACGAGTGGGTGCTGGTGATGAGCTGGGTCGACCCGTCGACCGGCACGTCGCTCGTCACGCGTGCGTCGTCAGCGGGCCTGCCGCTGCACCACGAGAACGGGCTCCTGCACGAAGCGCTGTATCGCTTCGACTAGTTGCCCGCGGCGTGGCGCGCCGCGATGTAGCCGAACACCATCGTGTTGGCGATGCTGGCGCCCGGGCCGAGGTAGTGCCGGCCCATAACCGTCGCGGTGCTGTTGCCGGTCGCGTACAGACCGGCGATCGGCTCCTCGTTCTTGCCGAGGACGCGGGCGAAGGCGTCGGTGAGTAGGCCGCCGCACGTGCCGATGTCGCCGGGCAGGATCTCGCAGGCGTAGAACGGCGCTTCGTCGATCGGCCCGAGACACGGGTTCACGACCTTGGACGAGGGATCGCCGAGGGAGCGGTTGTAGGCCGACTCGCCGCGACCGAAGTCGGGGTCGATCCCCTTCCGGGCGTTGGCGTTGAAGTGGTCGACCGTCTCGGCGAGACCATCGGGATCGATGCCGCACTGCGCCGCCAGTTCGGCCAACGTCGCCGCCCGCTTGAGCTTGCCGCTCTCCAACATCTCCTTGGGGAAGTAGCCGGGGTGCGACCGCACGTGGGCGTAGCTGCGGCGGTAGCGGTCGTCGAAGATGACCCAGCACGGCACCGCGCCCGCCGCGTACATCGCCTTGCCGACTTCCATGTACGAGTTCGACTCGTTCACGAACCGGCGGCCGTGGCCGTCGACGAAGATCGTGCGCGGCCGCTGCCGCGCCTGGTCCAGCGTCGACTGGCCGAACTTGCCCGTGCGGGGCAGCGGCATCCACCACGCTTCGTCCATCAGCGCCGTCTGGGCGCCGAGGCGCATCGCCGACTCGATCGCCTCACCGGTGTCGCCGGGGTTCGACATCGTCCACTTGCCCTCGTTCGGTTGGTTGCCCGAATAGCGCTGGCGCATGGCGCGGTTGTGGGCGAAGCCACCGGCGCTGATCAGGACGCCCGTGCGGGCCCGCACCGTGACGGGCTGGCCGTCGCGCTCGGTGCGCACGCCGACAACGCGCCCGCCGTCGACGACGAGATCGACCAGCGGCGCGTTCGTCCACACCGCGACCTGATGGTCGAGGGCAATGCGCAGGAGTTGCCCGACGAGCGACGCGCCGTTGGTGAGCAACGCCTGGCGCCGCACCTTGGCCAAGACGGTGCGCGCCGCCACCCGCGTCGCGATGGCGAAGGAGCGGAGGCTGCGGTTGTAGTTCGACAACGAGCGCGCCTCGTTGGTCTTCACCGCCATGCCGAGGCTTTGCGCCAGACCCGGCTGCAACCGCGCCAGCCACGGTCCGAGGCGCTTGCCGTTCCACGGCACCGGCTCGAGACCGCGCCCGACGTCGGAGCCGCCCTTGAGGTTCGAGTAGTAGTCGCTGTAGCCGGGACACGTCACCAGCCGCAGGCCCTGGTGTTGCAGGAACGTCGTCATGGCGACGCCTTCGGTCAGGAACGCGTGACGCCGCTCCTCCGACGAACACGGGCCCACGTCGCCCACGACCGTCTCGAAGTGCGCCATGGCGTCTTCGTAGGAGTCGGGGATGCCCTCGGCCTTCATCAGCGGGTTGTTCGGGATCCAGAAGATGCCCCCCGACATGCACGTCGAACCGCCGACGAGCGCCTGCTTTTCCAACACCAGCGCCTTGAGCCCCGCGTCGGCCGCCGCGATCGCGGCGACGAGGCCGCCACCGCCGGAACCGACGATCACGAAGTCGAAGGTCGCGTCCTCGCGGCTCACGCGAACTCGAGGCTGAGGCGGGCCAAGCCGCGGAGGAAGTACGTCGGCAGGTAGTCGTAGCGGCGGGCGTCAGCCGGACCGTGGACGGACTCGTCGATGCGGATGTCAGAGGTGCGGTCGAACAGTCGGTTGAGCGTGACGCGGGCTTCGGCGCGCGCCAGGTGCGAACCGGCGCAGTGGTGCACGCCGTGGCCGAAGGCGACGTGGAGCTTGGCGTTGTCGCGGTCGACGTCGAACACCGCCGGGTCGGCGAACTGCCGCGGGTCGCGGTTGGCCGCGCCCGGCAACAGCATCATCGTGGCCCCGGCAGGCAGGTCGACGTCGCCGATCGTGACGCGCCGGCGCGCCATGCGGAACTGCGCCCGCAGCGGGCTCTCGTAGCGCAGGACCTCCTCGACGAAGTTCGGAATGCGGTCGCGGTCCTTGCGCAGCAGCTCCTGCACGTCGGGTCGCTCAGCGAGCAGCCGCAGGGCAAACGACAACAACCGCACCGTCGTCTCCTGCCCGCCCGAGAACAAGTTGGCGGCGAGCAGCGCGACGTCTTGCACCGTGGGCGTCGTGCCGTCGGGAAACGTGGCCGTTGCCATCGCCGTCATCACGTCGTCGCGTGGCTCCCGACGACGATCGGCGATGTAGCCGGCGAACGCTTCGTAGAGGAACTCGAGGGGCTTGTGGGCCAGGTCTTCGTGCGCCCTCGTGAGCCGCGCCGTGAACATGCCGCGGTCCGACTCGGGCACGCCTTCGAGATCGGCGATCACCACGAGCGTGAACGGCGCGGCATACGCGGTGATGAACTCGCACTCACCGCGGTCGAGGATCGGGTCGAGCAGTTCGTCGGCGTAGCGCCACATGAACTCCTCGTTCGCCCGCAACCGGTTGGGCGTCAGCAGCCGCATCATCAGGGCGCGGTGATCCGTGTGCTTGGGCGGGTCGAACGACGGCAACTGGTCGCTGAACGGCAACTCGTCGCGGTGCGCTTCGATGAT
>DASZWD010000011.1 GCA_035546775.1 Acidimicrobiales bacterium | reverse complement strand
GCTGAGGTTGCGATACGCATTGAACGCCGCAGCGTTCGAGTTGATGCGAAGACTCACTGTCTCCTCCTTGATTTGAGTGGACCCGACTTCCCTGTCAGGCACTCATCCCGTCGGATCGCCTATCCGGCGATTTGAGGAATCGATGAGAAATTCTTTCGCTCAACTCGGCTGCGCCGCCCACCGATCGGATCGGGTGGCCGGTCACGAGATTCTGCCTTCGTCCCCGCCTGCGGGCGCCGCGATCGCCGATCCCGCAGTCGCCCCGCACGCCGTCGCCCTTGGTGGTGTGCTCGAGCCCGCCGACGGCGGATTCGCTGTCCGCCGCCTCGCGGTGGTCGGCGGTGAGTCGTGCGGCACACGCCTCATGTCGAAGCTGCTGGCACAAGCCGGATGCGAGGTCCTCCACCGCTCGTTCCCCTATGAAGGCTCAGAGCTTCGTCACTGGCCGGTCGCGCCCGTGTCCGACTATGACCCGGACGCCATCGTCGTCATGATGCGCGACTGGTGGGCGGCCGCCCCGTCCCAAGTGCGAGCGGGCCACGTTCCCGACGAGGACACCGCTATGGCCAATCTGCAAGAAGCGTCTTGCCTCATCGCCTCGTTGGTGCACGGACGCAGCTGGCGAGCCGTGAGCTACGAGTCACTCGTTCAGCGGCCGCAGGTCGTGATGAACAACGTGTGCGATTGGCTCGGCGTGGCGCGGCTGCGTGTGGGGGAGATCTTCGACGGCAACGAGCGCTACCTCGGCGCCCGCGCGATCTAGATCTTCGAAGCCACCGCGGCTTCCTCGCCGACCATCGCCAGCAACGCCGCGGCCTCGTCTGGCGCCCCGAGCTCGTTGAGCGCGACGGCGACCACGTAGGCCCGCCGGCGGTCGGCGGCCGCGGCGACGACGAAATCGGGCAGTAGCTCGGGAGCCATCTCGCCCATCAGCACGAGCGCCGTCACCATGTCGGTGTCGGCAATGGCGGGCGCGACGGCGCGGGCGGCAGCGCGCGCCGCGTCGTGGTCGCCGAAGGCGCCATTGATCAGGCAGGCCGCCTGCACTCGATCCGCCGTCGAACGGCTGGCGTCCGAGGCGATGGCGACAAGCGGACAGCCCTGAGGCAGCCCGTTGTGGCGCAGGCGCGCCGACCACTCAAGCGCCCGCTCGATCGGCAGCCGGGGCGCGATCTCGGAGGCGAACGCCAGCGCAGCCGCGTCGCCCGGGAAGCGGGCGAACATCGCCTCGGCGATGCCGTCGGCCACCTCGGGCGCCACGCCGAGCAGCTGGCCGAGGGCGAAGGTGAGCTGACCCTGGGGGATGGCGGCGGCAACCAGCGTGGCGTCGCGGCCGGCCGCCGCGTTGGCCTCGGCGAGCATCGCCCACGGCGGCGCCACGTTGTCGTCGATGATCGCCAGCAGGTCGTCGGCGGCCTCGGCGTGCCGGCCGGCGTCGCGCAACGTGCGGGCGCGGCGCATGCGCACCACGTGGTCGGGCAGCACGAGGCCGTCGTCGTCGCGCACGCGGTGCAAGTCGGTCAGCTTGGCCAGCGCGGCGTCGAGGTCCCCGAGGTCGGTGCGCGCGATGGCTTCGAGCCAGTCGGCCATGTCGGTGTTGGTGCTCACGGCGCGCAACCGCTCGATCCAGTCGAGGGCGTCGGCGGGCCGGCCGGCGTCGAGCAGCGCTTCGGCGCCGTGGCGCAGCGCCCGGCGCCGCTCGGCGGCGAGCTTGGTGAGGGCGAGGGCTTCTTCGAACCGGGCGACGGCCTCGTCGAGGCGGCCGGCGCCCGCCAGCGAGCGGCCGAGGTTGACCAGCACGAAGGCGCGCCGCGACGGTGCGGGCCCTTCGGCGAGTTCGAGTTCGCCGATGCGGATGTTCCGTTCGGCCTTGGCTTTGCCGGCGACGGCTTCGGTCGCATAGCCGGAGTGCAGGAACCACACGTCGGTGGTGAAGCCGGGGCGCAGCGCTGTCTTGCCCGGGCGGGCGACGACGGTCTCGTGGAGCCGGCCGGCCCACTGACCCTTGGTGCGGCGGAACAGGCGCACGTTCTGATCCGAGAAGCCGACGGCGGTGCCGGTGGCGTCGAGTTGGTCGATGGTGAGGGCGATGGTGTCGACCGGTGGGTTGCCGGCCAGCACCTTGCGGAACGCGGCGGGGTCACCGCGCAGACGATCGTCGGCGTCGATCCAGAGGATCCACGTGCCCGTGCAGGCGGCGAGCGCGGTGTTGCGCGCCGCGGCGAAGTCGTCGGTCCATTCCGTCTCGATCACGACGGCGCCCGCGGCGCGGGCGATCTCGCGCGTGTCGTCGGTCGAGCCGGTGTCGCACACCACGATCTCGTCGACCATCCCCTCGAGCGCCGCGAGGCAGCCGGGCAGGTTCTCGGCTTCGTCGCGCACGATCATGCAGGCCGACACCAGGCCGCCCTCGATCCGTTCGAACCTCAGCTGGTTGGTCTTGGCCGGCGCCGGTTCCGCGGGCACGTGCTCGCTGAAGCGGACGGGCACCACCGCGGCCAGCGCGGTGAGGCGTTCCTCGACCAGCGAAGCGGCGCGTTCCCACGTGAAGTCGCGCACGATGCGCTGGCGGCCGAGTTCGCCGCGGGCCCGCGCCTCGTCGGGCGACGCCACCACGTGGCGCATGAGCTCACCGAGCGCGTCGCGGTCGGGCTCGGCCCACCAGTAACCGGTGGTGTTGGGGACGAGGCCGCCTTCGGGGACGGGCACGACGCTCGCCGGGATCAGGTACGCGGTCTGCGCGTCGCAGAAGTCGCGCGCCGCGCCGTAGTCGGTGACGATCACCGGCAACCCGCACGCCATCGCTTCGGCGATCGGCAGGCCGAAACCTTCACCGCGGTAGGGGTGCACGAGGGCATCGCAAGACCGGTACAGCGCGGCAATGTCGTCGGCGCTCAGGTCGTCGGTGACCAACTCGATCGCGGGCTGGGACGGATCGGCGGCGAGAGCGCGCACGCGGGCGTCGGCGGAATTGTGCTTGTAGACGGTGTCCGAGCCGGTGCTCTTGATCACGAGGCAGACGTCGTCGTCGCGGGTGAAAGACGCGGTGTAGGCGTCGAGCAGCACGTCGATGCCCTTGCGCTCGATGGTGCCGCCGACGAAGAGCAGGCGCGTGGTCTTGTGGGTCTGGAGCGCGAAGCGCGGGCCGTCGGGCGTGAAGCGCGCCGCGTCGACGCCGAGGGGAATCACGCGGATGCGTTCGGCGGGCACGCCGGACGCGACGTAGCAGTCGCGCACGAAGTCCGTGTAGCACCACACCTCGTCGACCTGATGCGTAAGCGCCGGCAGCCACTCGTCGGGCAAGCCGCCGAACTCCCAGGGCTGGATGGCGACCCAGGCACCCTGGCGCGGCGCGGTCCAGTTCGGCGGCCACTGGTGGCGCACCTCGACGCGGGCGGGGCGATCCAACACGTCGCCGGTGCGGGCTTCGACGGCGGCCACGGCGTCGCCGCGCACGGGGCGGTGCAGCGCGTGCTCGCGCGTCGCGACTTCGAGGTCGACGGCCGGGGTGGCGGCGAGGCGGGCGCACAGCTCGCGGTTGACCTGCGCCAGGCTGTGCCACGAGTACTGCTCGCCCACCCAGCGCACCGGCACTCCGCCGGGACGGGGGGTCGCGCGGCGCATGCCGGCATTGATCTCCTCGAGCCGCTCGGCGGCGACGTCGACGGCGGCCGACCACGTCCAGTGCGCCGCCACGTCCTCCTGCGCCCGCCGGCCGCGCGCCGCCGCGGCTTCGGGCGCGGCGGCAACCGTTTCCAGCAATACCGCGAGGTGCGACGCCGAGGGCTTGGCCCAGCGCTGGCCGCGGTAGAACGCCAGCTCCTCCCGGTAGTCGACCTTTTCGAGGCGCTCCACGTCGACCAGCAGGCTGTTGTCGTCGTTCATGAAGGCGAGGTTGCCGCTCCAGCGCGTGGCGATCGTCGGCAGGCCCGCCGCCATCGCCTCGAGCATCGGGCGTCCCCACCCTTCGCCTCGCGTCGGGCTGACGTAGGCGGTGGCGGCGGCGTACAGCCGCGGCATGTCGGCGTCGGCCACGTGGTCGTGCAGCACCACGATGGGCGCCACCTTCTTGCGCGACGTGCCGATCTGGCCGAGGAAGGTGTTGATCTGACGCTCGATGTCGTCGTCGGTGGTCACTCGGCCGCCAGCGCGCTTCATGGGGTAGGTGCGCAGCAGCAGCGTGACGTCGTCGTGGGGTGAGAACGCCTTGGCCCACGCCCGCAGCAGCACGTCCCAGCCTTTGCGGAAGCTCCACTCGAACACCGACAGGAAGACGGTCGAGTTGAGGCCCTCGATGGGAAGGGGCTCGGCGGGGGCCAGCGCAGCCGGATGGACGCCACCGGGCACCACGAACATCGGCACGGTGACGCCCGCGGCGCGGAACGTCTCGACGTTGAACACCGACGGCACCCACAGCTCGTCCATCTCGTTGAGGCGCGGCACCCAGTCGCGGGGCAGGCCGTCGGTCTCGAACATCGTGCGGGCCACGTGGTAGCTCGCACCCGGGAAGCGCTTGGCCGCCTCGCCCGGCACGTGCAGCACGTTGACCGAGTGGCGCGGCTTGGAGGCCCGCGTCGCCGCGTCGAGCGCGTCCTTCATCGCCGGCGACAGGCCCTTCACGAACGCCGAGGACGGATCACCGATCGCTTCGGCCCGCAGCTCGACGCCGCGCTCGCGCAGACCGAGGACGAAGGCGCGCGCCTCGTCGGCGTAGCCACTGAAGTTCAACAACGGCGCGCACCACACGACACCGGGGCGCGCGTCCTCCGGCAAGGCCAGGACGAGCCTGTCGTTCATCAGGTTCCGATCGGTTGACCGGAATCCCGATTTGAGTACTTACGGTTTGGGCTTGGGCGGCTTCGGCAGGAACGACGTGTCGGTGGCGTTGACGTTCGACGCCGCCTGGTTCTCGTTGCGCAGCTTCGCGTAGATCTCTTCGCGGTGGACCGACACCTCGCGAGGGGCCCGCACGCCGAGGCGCACGGTGTCGCCCCGGATCTCGAGAACGGTGACGACGATGTCGTGGCCGATGATCAGCGACTCGTTGGTGCGTCGCGTGAGGACGAGCATCGGCAGCCCCTATGCCACGAGGGGCGCCTGCACGGGGTAATCGTCGCCGAACAGCACGACCTGTCGCCCCACACGCGTCCGTTGGTTGACGACCACGGGGCCGAGCAGGTTCGCCGTTACGTAGCTCTCTTCGCGATGGACGGTGAGGATCGTCAACACCATCGCGTCTTCGGCGGTTTCCAACTCGAGCGCCGTCTGATCGTCGTCAGGCACTTCGGGTGCGTATTCAGGGAAGAACAACCACGGGATCGCGCACAAGAACGCGAGGCCCGGGTCTTCGGTCGACTGAAGCCAAAAGAATGCTTCGTTGTCCTGGACGTCGACGAGGACGAAACCGTGAGCATCGGCAAAGCCGGGCAAGCCGTCCGGGAAGGACAGCACACGGTCGGCCGCGACATCGAGGTCGCCGAAGCGTTCGGTCGTGACACGCACTGCGGTCACAGTAGTCAACGGCCTAGTGAAGGAAGTCGACCAGCGTGGGCAGTGACAAGCGAGACGCCGCCGCCAGCGCGGCCTGGTAGCCGGTTTGGGCGAGCTGCATGTTGAGCGCCGTCTCGGCCACGTCGGCGTCCTCGAGGCTCGAGCGCTGGTCCTTGAGCACGGCAATCTGCGACTGGCCGCTCGTCTTGGCGACGTCGATGACGTTGCTGCGGGCGCCCACGGCGGTGAGACCCGACTTGATGTAGCCCGCGGTCGTGTCGACCATCGCCAGGTCGGTGTTCGACAAGGCGGACGTGTTGCCGGCGCGCAAGTCGGCCGAAATCGTCTGGAGGGCGGTGAACACGTTCGTCTGGCCGGCGCCGAGGCCGAAGATCTGCTGGCCGTTGCCGTTGACCTGCACGACCATGTCCGGCGACACGCGCCGGTTGACGGCGCCGTTGTCGCCGGCCCACGTCCAGTTGCCGCCGACCTGGGCGACGGCCTGTGAGGCGAAGCCGCCGAATACCGACTGGCCCTGGTAGGTCGTATTGGCGATCGACGCCAGCTGCTGGGAGAGCTGGTCGATCTCCGATGCCATCGCTTCGCGCGACGTCGGGTCGTTGAGCGACACGCCACCGGCGACGACAAGTTCGCGCACGCGCTGCATCACCGTCGTGGCGTCCTGGAGCGCGGAGTCCTGCGTGTTGAGCCACGCCTGGCCGTCGTCGGCCGCCTTGCCGTAGGACGTCCAGTCCGCCTCTTCGGCCTTCATGCGCATGGCGGCGGACGCATCGGCCGGTGCGTCGCTGTAGTTGTTGATCTTCTTGCCCGACGCCAGCTGCGCCTGGGCGCTGGAGACGCGGCCCAGGCTCGTCTGGAGTCCATTGAGCACCGTCTGGTGCATCGTCGCTTGGGTGACGCGTTCCATACCTAACTCCGAACCAGATTGACGAGCGTGTCGAGACACGAGTCGACCACTTGGAGGACCTTCGCCGACGCTTCGTACGCATGTTGGAACTGCACGATGTTGGCTAGTTCCTCGTCGGTAGACACGGAGCTGTCTTGAGCCCGTTGCGTGGAAATGCTGTCGAGCATGTCCTGGCTGGCGCTGGCGCTGGCTTGGGCGCTGGCCGACATGCCGCCGAGGCGACCGGCGAGCGCCTGGATCGACTGGCCCAGCGTGCCCGAACCGACGGCCGCCGCGGTGCGCAGCCCGGCGATGTTCAGCGCGTTCGACGCGTCGCTGGCGTTGTTGGTCGTCGCCGCCGCGACGTTGCGCGTGGTCAACGAAGCGTTGACGGCCAGATCGTGGGCGCCGGTACCGGTGAAGAACGCCTGGCCGGGGTTGCCGTCCTGATCGACGCCGGCGAGGTGCGCGGTGTTGATCACGTCGCGCAGGCCGTCGGCGAAATTGTCGAGGTCGCTGCCGATGCTCGGCAGCGTCGTGTTGACCAGTTCCTGGAGTCCGCCCAGACGGCCGCCGCCGGTGACCGACTTGCCGTCGATCGTCCAGGTGACGGCGCCGCTCGTCGAGGCCTGCATCGTTTCGGTGTCGCTGCCGAAAACGAGCGGGCGGTTGCTGACGTACACGTTCTGGGTACCGAAGTCGCCCGCTTGCACGATGCCGCCGGTGAGGTTGGTGAGCTGGTCGATGACTTGGTCGCGCTGGTCCATCAAGTCATTGGGCGTGTGGCCCGAGACCATCGATTCCTTGATGGCCTGGTTCAGGTTGGCCGCCTGCGCCGCCAGCCGGTTGACGTTGTCGACCGTCTCGCTCACGTTGTGTGTCGTGTCCGACGTCAGGCGCTGGAGCTGGGCCGACGCGCCACGGATCTGGCTGGCGAGTTCGTTTCCGGCGTCGAGGACGCCTTGGCGCGCCGCGGTGTCGTTGCCGTTGAGCGACAGGTTGTCCCACGCGGTCCAGAACTTCGAGAGTCCTTCGGGCACGCCGCTGCCGACGGGTCCCAGGATGCCTTCGGCCCGCTGCAACACGTCGGAGCGGACCTGGGTGGCGCCCGAGTTACCGGACTCGGTCCAGTACGCCGAGTCGGTGAGCCCGTTGCGCAGCCGGATGATGTCCTTGATCGTGACCCCGGTGCCGACGACGCCGCCGCCGCTCCCCGTCACGCCCGGCTGCGGGCGCGACGGCTCGAGCTCGACGCGCTGGCGGGAGTAGCCCGGCGTGTTGACGTTGGCGATGTTGTGCGACGCCACTTCCAGCTGCCGTTGCGCGGCGAACAGCCCGCTGACGGAAGTCCACAGTGACGTCTCGAGCGACATCGGTTACAGGCTCTGGTCCAGCGAGCTCGGCGCGGCGGTGCGCGTCCAGCTGGCGTTTTCGTTCGGGCCGTACATGTGCACGTCAGGCTCTTCGTTCAGCATCGACAGGACTTCGTTGAGGCCCTGGATGCCCTTGGTGGCGAGCCGGCGGTTCGTCTGGCTGACGGACTGCACTTCGTTGACGAGTTCGAGGAACGCGGTGCGGTGCTCGGAGAAGATCTGGCGGTAGGGCTCCGGGGCGACGCGCGCCAGTGACGACAGCGTGAGGTCGTCCTCGGGCATTTCCATCTCACGAGCGAGGCGGCTGACGAGGGCGTTGCGAATCAGCTCGGCCTCGCGGACGCGGGCCACGGCGTCTTCGACCTCGGCCGATGCCCAACCCAAGAACCGTGAGTCGTTCGCGGCCAGCAGATGACGCATTTCTGTCAGACGGAATAGCAGTACTGACAAGAGCCAGCGTTCGCGTCGCAGAACGGTCGCGAGTTCGTCCATTGCAACCTCCTGCGTAACTAGTCGGACCGCAGGAGGTCGAAATGAGGAAAGTTAGGAAAGAACTCCCATGGCGATCCCCTGGCGCACGGCGCCGACGCGCCCGCGCACGCCGAGTTTGGCGAGGATGCGCTCGACGTGGGTCTTCACCGTGAGCGGCGAGATGAACAGCGCCTCGGCGATCTCGGCGTTGGTGAGGTCCTGGGCCACGAGGTTGAGGATCTCGAGCTCGCGCGCGGAGAGCGGGCTCGTCGTGTCCTGCTTGGCCACCGAGGGCGAGCGCACCTCGGCCATCAGGGCCTCGGTCGCCGCCTGGTCGAAGACCAGTTCGCCGCGATGCACCTTTCGCACCACGTCGCACAGTTCCTGCGGGTGAATCGTCTTCACCACGAAGCCGGACGCTCCCGCGGCCACGGCCTGGGCGATCGTCTCGCGGTCGTCGTAGCCCGACAGGCACAGCACGCGGGCGGTCGGGTTCAGCTCGCGAATCTTCGCGGTCGCCTCGATACCCGACATACCCGGCATACCGATGTCGGTGAGCACGACGTCAGGGCCCAACTCGTCGTAGGCGCTCACAAGGTCCTCACCGGTGCCGACGGTGGCGATGACTTCGATAGCCGGGTCGAGCGCGAGTCGTCCCTTGATCGCTTCGAGCACGAGGCCGTGGTCTTCGGCGATGACAACCCGAATCGACGCCGACCGGTCTTCTTCTGACACGAGCCGGAATGTCACGGCCTCTTAATCGACCGATACGCCAAGAAGTCGCGTATCCGCTGCTCAATTTCCGCGCGACTTACGCCGATGGGCCTCCTGCGAACGGATTCGCACGGAAGGAAATACCGCCATGGACGGCGCAAACGCCTATGCCCTCTTGGGCCTCGATGTCAATGCATCCCGTGACGACGTCACGTCCGCGTTTCGCGCCGCCGCACAGCGCTGCCACCCCGACCACGGTGGCGACCGTCGCGAGTTCGAACAGATCTACGAGGCGTACTCCGTCCTGCGAGCGCTGCCCGTCCGCCGGCCGAACCCGTTCCTCCGATTCGACGACGTCGTCGTCCGCTTCGACGCCTACGACTCCCGCCGCCGCCCGCCCCGCGCCGTCACCTTCGAGGAGGAACTGGCCCGGGCCATGCGCGCCGCCTAGGCGTAACACCCTCGGCGTACCGTCGGAGCCACCACTCCCCCCGCCAAGTTTGCGGGCGCCCATATGCCCCCTCCGGCCGGTGAGAACGGCGTTTCCAGGGGCATGTGGCGCCACCCGAATCTGGAGGGGTCGTGCGGAGGATCTTCAGCCGCCGGGAATTCATCGCCGAAGGACACACCAAGAAGGAGCTTGAGTGGGCGCTCAAGGTCGGACGGATCCACCGGGTCGCCCATGGCTGGTACCTCGAAGGCGGCGCGGAGCCGACAGCGTTCGAGCGACAGCTTGGCCGAATGCTCGCGGCGGACGGCATGGCCACGAGCCTCGTCGCCGGCAGGATGCTCGGGCTTGACGGCATCGAACTGCGCGACAACGACACGCCCCGACTGCGGTGCACGCCTGTGTGTCCGGAGCCGATCCGAGTCGACGGCGTTTGGTGCACGGACGCACTTCAGACGCTGGTCGACATCGCCCCGCTCGTCGACGACCTCGTGTTCGAACAGGCGCTGGAGTGCGCGCTCCACAAGAAACTGCTCGATATAGAGCAGCTCACCGACGCGCTCCCGCTTCTCGCCGCGGTCCGGGCGCCCGGCACCGCCCGCATCAAGCGCGTGCTGGCGCTGCGACCCAAGGGCGCGCCGCCAACCGAGAGCCTGCTCGAAACATTGATGGTGCAACTCGCCCGACAAGTCGAGGACGTCCCTGAGCCCGACCGACACGTGGTCGTCAACAACGAAGACGGTCGCTTCGTCGCCCGGGTCGACCTTGCCTGGTGCGCCATCGGGGCGTTCAACGAACTCGACGGGCAGGGCCACAAGGATCAACCCGTGTATGACGCCGTCCGTCAGACGAACGTGGTGATCGCGACGGGATGGCTGTGTGGGCGATTCACCTGGCGCGAGGTGCGCCACAACCCCATTCCGACGGGGCGCCGGCTCCGGGCGTTCATGGCGTCGGCACGGCGGCGCGGCCGAGGAGCCGCCTAGTGCTTGGGCTTCTTGCCGGGGCCGTGGTGGGCGGGGCCGGGCTTGGGGGCGCGCTGGATTGGTGAGCGGACGACGACGCGGGCCGTGACCGGTGGCGTGGTCGTCGGCGGCGCCGTGACCGCGGTGGTGACGCTGGAGGCCGTCGTGTCGGCCCGGGCCGGGGTTTCGGGGCCGCCGGTGTGATCGGTGAGCGCCAGTAAGAGCAGACCGATGAGCGCGGCGGCCGCGACCGTCGCCAGCATCACGCGCCGCTCTCGCCAGCCGCGCCGCACCGGCTCGGGTTCCACGACGGGTTGGGCGACCGTTTCGGGTCCGAGGGCGTCGTCGTCCACGACCGGCAGGGCGGAAGTCTCCGCGCCGAGCGTCTCCTCGCCGGCGAGGCTGGCGGCGAGCGCCTCGGCCGTCGGGCGCCGAGTCGGGTCCGGGTCCATCGCCTGGTCGACGGCGGCGACGAGGTCGAGGGGTGCGTCGGGCCGCAGGTGTTCGAGTCGCTCGGGCCGCGACGAGACCGCTTGGTGCGCGATCGCGATCGGCGAGTCGCCCGTGAACGGCGGGCTGCCGGCGAGGGCGTGGTAGAGCGTGGCGCCCACGCCGTAGACGTCGGCGGCGGGAGTCGCCGGCTCGCCCAGCAGCCGCTCGGGCGCCACGTAGGCGGGCGTGCCGAGCACCTGGCCGACGACGGTGACCGAGGGCGCGTCCAGCGTCTTGGCGATGCCGAAGTCCGCGAGCTTCGCCCGACCGGTTTCGGTCAAGAGGATGTTGGCGGGCGTGACGTCGCGGTGCACGATGCCCATTTCGTGGGCCGCCGCGAGACCGGCGAGTACGTCACGCGCGATCCACGTCAGCCGGGCGACGGGAACCGGGCCCTCCTTCAGTTCGTCACGCAGCGTGCGCCCCGGCAGGCACTCCATCACGAGATAGGGGACGCCGTCGTGCTCGCCAGTGTCGAGCACGAGCACGACGTTCGGATGCGTCAGGCGGGCCGCGTTGCGTGCTTCGTCTTCGAAGCGCTGCCGCGCCGCCTCCTGCGCCGCCAGGTCGCGGCGCAAGAACTTGATGGCGACGTCGCGCCCGAGCCGCCGGTCGCGGGCGTGGCGCACCTCGCCCATTCCGCCGCGTCCGATGACGCGGCCCACTTCGTACCTATCGGCGAGAACCCAGACATCCGAGGCGACTGACACGCGAGGAAATACCCGGCGCCGAACGATGTAACACCCCGCACGTACCCTCCGACGTCTCAGCCCCGCTTCCCCTCCAACTTCTGCGCCATTTCTTGGCGGCCATTTCGTGACGACGTCAGGAAATGGCGGCCATTTGCTGGCATGAGAGTCACGAGGGACGAAGGTGAACTGGGATCCACCGCCGGTGAGGCGCTTCTTTCGGTACGACGAACTGCTTGCGATGGGCCACACGCGGTCCTCGCTGCGGTGTGGAGGCGCCCGCGAATTGTTCACGCAGGTGGTGCATGGCGTCTACGCCGAGGGCTCCGCGCCGCCGACGCCTTTCGACGAGGCACTGGCGCGCATGGTTCGGCAAGACATTCCGGCTTGGGGGCTCGTCGCCGCCCGCCTCTACGACCTCGACGCCGTCCACGACCTTGACCCGCCACCGGTGTCTCGCCGCCGGATGCCGGACCTGGGCGGTGAACCCCGCGTCGCTCGCGGCGCCCTGTGCACGAGTCCCCTGCAGACGATGATCGACCTGGCGACGCTTCTCGGTGACGACCGATGGGAGCAAGCCAACGAATCGGCGCTGCACAAGAAGCTCTTCACGATCGACGACGAGTTGGCGCTCCTCGGCGACCTCAGTGCTCGGCACACGCCTGGCGTCGGCCGGATGCGGCGCGTGCTCGACCTGCGCCCACCGAACGCACCGCCCACAGAAAGCCGGCTCGAAACGATTGCGATCCAGATCGCGCGACGCGCCGAGGGCGTGCCCGAGCCGACTCGTCAGTTCGTCGTGCGCAACCGCTACGACGAGTTCGTGGCGCGAGTTGACGTCGCCTGGCCCGAGCCTGGTGGCTTCCTCGAACTCGACGGACTCGGTCACCGCAACCAACCGGTGTACGACGCCACCCGCGAGTCAGCCGTCGTAGCGGCAACGGGTTGGTTGCCGAATCGGATGACCTGGCGCGAGAGCTACCGCAACCCCGACTGGGCGGCCCGCCGCATGACCGAGTTCCTTGCTCAGGCGCGGCGACGACCCCTCCCCCGAAGCTGATGCCGATTTATGGCCGCCATCTCGCGACGTCGACGCGAAATGGCCGCCAAAAGACGGCACAGAAACGCGGTTACTGCGGGGGGCGGAACTGGGTGGGGGAGTCTTTGAAGGGGACGAGGTCGCGGCGGTATTGCTGCTGGAGACGGGCGAGTTCGTTGCGCAGGCGTTCGTTCTCCTCCTCGAGTTCGAGGATGCGGCGGACGCCTTCGAGGTTGTGGCCCTCAGCCGTCAGTTGCTGGATGCGGCGCAACAGGGCGATGTCCTCGTCGGAGTAGCGCCGGGAGCCGCCGCCGGTGCGGGCCGGGCCGACGAGGCCGCGGCGCTCGTAGATCCGCAGGGTTTGGGGATGCACGCCAGCCAGTTCGGCGGCGACCGAGATGACGTAGACCGCCCGTCGCTTGTGCTCGTCGTTGTTGTTGAACATGGCCACGGGAGTCAGCTCCTTCTATACGCCTAGGTGCGACCGAAGGCGTGCGCCTTCGTCGGGGTCGGCAGCCGCCAACGCTTCGAGGGCCGCCTGCTTCTCCTCGCTCAGGTCCTTCGGCACCGCCACCTGCACGGTGACGAGCAGATCACCGGCGGCCCGATTGTGCTCGCCCGGCACGCCGCGTCCGCGCACGCGCAGCACCGCGCCGGACTGCGTACTCGACGGGATGCGCACGGTGACCGGGTCGGTCAGGGTCGGCACCTTCACCGTCGTACCCAGTGCCGCCTCGGCAAACGTGACGGGCACCGTCACCGTGAGGTTGCGATCGGTCCGCCCGAACAACGGGTGGGAGCCGACGCGCACCGTGACGTACAGGTCGCCGGCGGGCCCGCCGTTGCGACCGGCGCCGCCGCGCCCCTTCAGCCGGATGCGCTGGCCGTTGGTGACGCCGGCAGGAATGCGCACCTTGACCTGGCGGGCGCGCTGCTCGATGCCGCTGCCGCGGCAGTTGCCGCACGGCGTCTCGATCTTCATGCCCGTGCCGCCACAGGTGCGACACGTCGAACTGAAGCTGAACAGGCCCTGGTCGTCGCTGATCACCCCACGCCCACCGCAGGAGGGACAGATGACAGGCGACGTACCCGGTGCCGCGCCCGAGCCGCTACACACGTGGCACGGGGCGTCGCTGTTGACGTGCACCTGCGTGGTGATGCCCTGCACCGCGTCGACGAACGACAGGTGCAGTTCCGCGGCCAGGTCGCTGCCGCGCTGGGGGCCGGTCGTGGTTGCCCCCGCCGGGCCACCGCCCCGTTGGCGCCCGCGGCCGAACAGGCCGCCGAGCAGGTCGCTGATGTCGTCGACGCGGAAGTTGGTGTTGAAGCCGCCCGGCGCGCCGGCCCCGCCGCCGCCGAACATGCCCCCGACGGGGCCGAGACGACGGAACTCGTCGTACTCCTTGCGGTGCTCGGCGTCGCCGATGACGTCGTAGGCCTCGGAGATCTCCTTGAAGCGCGTCTCGGCGGCGGTGTCACCCGGATTCGCATCCGGGTGGTACTGCTTGGCGAGCTTGCGATAGGCGCGCGTGATCTCCTTCTCGGTGGCGGTGTCGGAAACACCGAGGACTTTGTAGAAGTCCTTCTCTAACCAGTCGTTACGCGGCGCCAACTAGGGGTCTACGAACCTTTCACTTTGACCATCGCGGCGCGCAGCACGCGCCCGTTGGTCCACTTCCATCCGCTGCGCAGCACCTCGATCACCTCGGCGGGGCCGTCGCCCTCCTCGTGGAGGACGGCGTCGTGCACCTCGGGATCGAACGGTGTGCCCAGCGCGTCGATGCGCGTGAGCCCTTCCTTGGCCAGGGCGTCGAAGAGCGCCCCCGCGATCTGCGCCACCGAGTCGGACGGATCGTGCGCCAGCGCCAGGTCGACCGTATCGAGCACGTCGACCAACTTGGCGGCGAGCGACGCCGCACCGGCGTCGCGCGCCTCGGCCATCTCGCGCGTGACGCGCTTGCGGTAGTTCTCGAAGTCGGCGCGGGTCCGCAGCAGTTGGTCGCGCAGATCGTCGCGTTCCTTCGCCAGGTCGACGAAAGCCTCGAGGTCGGCGGCGACGTCGTCACCCGACGGCGCCGCCTCCTCGACTACTTCTTCAGGGGCGGCTTCGGGCTCCGCTTCGGGAACCCAATCCTCGGCGTCACTCATCGACGATTTCGGCGTCGATGACCTCGTCGTCGTTCGCCGCATCCTGCTGGCCGACGTCGAAGGGTTCTGCGCCACCCTGCTGCGCGGAGGCCTGGTCGTACAGCTTCTGCGCAAACGTCTGGCTCGAGGTGACGAGCTTCTCCGTGGCCGACTTGATGGCCTCGATGTCGGTGCCGCCGAGGGCTTCCTTCAGCGACGCCAGGTTGGCCTGGATGGCGTCCTTCTCGGCGCCTTCGACCTTGTCGCCGTTCTCGGCGAGCATCTTGTCGGTCTGGTACACGAGGGTGTCGGCGTTGTTGCGCACCTCGGCCTCTTCCTTGCGCCGGCGGTCTTCCTCGGCGTGGGCTTCGGCGTCCTTGACCATCTGCTGGATGTCGTCCTTGTTGAGCGACGACTGACCGGTGATGGTCATCGACTGCTCCTTGCCCGTGGCGCGGTCCTTGGCGGACACGTGCACGATGCCGTTGGCGTCGATGTCGAAGGTGACCTCGATCTGCGGGACGCCGCGGGGCGCGGGCGGCAGGTCGACGAGTTGGAACTTGCCGAGCGTCTTGTTGTAGCTCGCCATCTCGCGCTCGCCCTGCAGTACGTGGATCTCCACCGACGGCTGCATGTCTTCAGCGGTGGTGAACGTCTCGGTGCGCCGCGTCGGGATCGTGGTGTTGCGCTCGATCAGCTTGGTCATGATGCCGCCCTTGGTCTCGATGCCGAGCGACAGCGGCGTGACGTCGAGCAGCAGCACGTCCTTGACGTCGCCCTTCAGCACGCCGGCCTGGATGGCGGCGCCGACAGCGACGACTTCGTCGGGGTTGACGCCCTTGTGCGGCTCGCTGCCCGTCAGCTTCTGGACGAGTTCCTGCACCGCGGGCATGCGCGTCGAACCGCCGACGAGCACGACGTGGTCGATCTCGCCGAGGGTGAGGCCGGCGTCTTTGATCGCCTGCTCGAACGGGCCGCGGCAGCGCTCGACGAGGTCGGCCGTCAGCTCCTGGAACTTGGAGCGGGTGAGCTTGAGGTCGAGGTGCTTGGGGCCTTCGCTGGTCGCCGTGATGAAGGGCAGGTTGATGGTGGTTTCCTGCACCGAGCTGAGCTCGATCTTGGCCTTCTCGGCGGCTTCCTTGAGGCGCTGGACCGCCATCTTGTCGACGGACAGGTCGACGCCTTCGGTGTTCTTGAACTCGGTGACGAGCCAGTCCATGACGCGCTGGTCCCAGTCGTCGCCGCCGAGGTTGGTGTCGCCGTGGGTCGACTTCACTTCGAAGACGCCTTCGCCGATCTCGAGCACCGACACGTCGAAGGTGCCGCCGCCGAGGTCGAACACGAGGACGGTGTGGTCCTCGCCGCCTTCCTTGTCGAGCCCGTAGGCGAGGGCGGCGGCGGTGGGTTCGTTGATGATGCGCAGCACCTCGAGGCCGGCGATCTGGCCGGCTTCCTTGGTGGCGGTGCGCTGGGCGTCGTCGAAGTACGCCGGGACGGTGATGACGGCCTGGGTGACGGTGTCGCCCAGGTAGGCCTCGGCGTCGCGCTTGAGCTTCTGGAGGATGCGGGCCGAGATCTCCTGCGGCGTGTACTTCTTGCCGTCGATGTCGATCGTCCAGCTCGTGCCCATGTGGCGCTTGACCGAACGGATCGTGCGATCCGGGTTGGTGATGGCCTGACGCTTGGCCACCTCGCCGACGAGCACCTCGCCGGACTTGGAAAAGCCGACAACGCTCGGGGTCGTGCGGGCGCCCTCGGCGTTGGGGATGACAGTGGGCTCGCCAGCCTCAAGGACGCTGACGACGCTATTGGTGGTACCGAGGTCGATTCCGACGGCCTTGGGCATATGTGGATCCTCCTACGAATTCCTTTGGAGGTTGACTATAGCAAACTTGACACCTTTGTTGTCAAGTTTCTTGATGCGGGAAATGACGCATCGTCCAGCCGACGAGTGCTTCCATCGACAGGTAGCCGTCTAACGGGACGTTTCCGCTGGTAGCGAGGTGGTCGAGCACCTTGCGCTTGATCGCGGCGAGGTGATTGTCGAGCGTCGACGTGGTGACGCCGAGGCGCGCCGCCAGCCGGCTGCGGGTGTCCGGGCGATACGCAAGCTCGGTGAGTACCCCGGTTTCTGCGGGCGTAAAGGTCGGAATAGGTGCTTCCGGGGCGGCGGGCTGGAGAGCACGGAATTCGGTGAGCGACACGATCTCGGTGGCGCCGAGGGCGCGGGCGGCGCGGCGGTCGTCGTCGGACGCGTCGTCGGGCAACACGACGATGATGCGGTCCGCCATCGCTGCGTAGGTTCGCGCGGCGATGCGACTCTTTGTCGGGGTGTGGCCGTCGGACGAGGTGCGCGCCGCGTTGGCGCTGCTGGCGCGTCCCGAGGGAGCGGCACGCTGGACGCCGCCCGAGCAGTGGCACGTGACGCTGCGGTTCCTCGGCGAGGTCGAGGACGCGGCGCCGTGGGCGGCACAACTCGCTTCGGTGGCGGCGGGCGCGGCGGCGCGGCGCGTCGTGCTCGGGCCGGCGACAAGGATGCTCGGGCGCGACGTGCTGGTGGTCCCGGCGGCGGGACTCGACGACCTCGGCGCGGCGTTCGGCACCGAGTCGTTCCGCGGCCACCTCACGCTGGCGCGCCGGGCGCCGCGCGCGCTGGCGGGCGGGGCGTTCCGCGCGTCGTGGGACGTCACAGAGGTGGCGTTGATCCGCAGCCACCTCGGCGGCTCCGCCCCCGCCCGCTACGAAACAATTGCCACTGCGCCGCTGGGGTAGTTACCGGTGCAAACCCAGGCGGCGCGATCGCGCCATGGACCGCCGCCGGGCGATTCCTTAGCGTGCGCCCCGTGGGAATCGTCGGAGCCGAACTCGCGTCCTTGACCCGCCTCGAAGCCGCCGTCGCCCGCCACGGCGCGGCGCTCGAACAGATCCGCGCCGCCCTCGCCGCCGAGATCGAAGCGACCGACTGGCAGGGCAACGCGGCAGAGCGCTTCCGCGCCGCCTGGCGCGAAGATCACGAGCCGTCGCTGCGCCGCCTCGAAGCCGCGCTCCACGACGCGGCGGTCGAAGTCGGCCGCCGCCGCGCCGCCATCGAGGCCGCCGGCGCATGAACCCGTCGCTCGTGCAAGAACTGCACGCCGTCGCCGCCCTGTGCGACGACCGGGCGGCGCGCCTCGAAGCGTCAGGCGATTTGCTGGCCACCCGCGCCGTCACCGCCACGTGGGCCGGCCCGGCGGCCGACCGTTTCCGCGCCCTCATCGTCGAGCGCCGCAACGAACTGCGCGCCAGCGCCGCCGCGCTGCGCGACGCCGCCGCCCTCATGCGCGCCACCGCGGGAACACCGCGATGAGCCGCATCAGCATCGACCCGGCGGAACTGGCGGCGCTTAGCGCGCTGTGCCGCAACGCGTCCTATGACGCGGCGGGCATTGCCACCGAGGTTGCCGCCCGCGTGCGGCACCTCACGACATTGCTGCACGCCGGCGGCGCCGGTGCCGACGCGGCGCGCGTCGAAGCCGCGCTGCACACCACGGTCCATCAGCTCCACCACGTCGCCAACGAACTCGACGCCGACGCGCTCGCCGTCGCCACCTTCGGCCAACGCGGTGCGGCCGCCGATGCCCTCGGCGATCTCCACGGCAACGACCACGCACTACTTCAGCGACTGCACAACCCCGGGGAGGACAAGGCATGACCTTGCTGCAGACATCGACCATCGACGAGCTGTGCCACACGCTCGGATTGCGGGCGCCCTATCCCGTCGGCGAACCGAACGTGGACGCGCTCAGCGACGACCACCTCACCGCGCTGAGCGTCCTCGCCAGTCCCGAAGCGATCGCCGTCGTCACCCGCTGGCGTGCCCAGCACGTCATCGCCACCCGCGGCGGGTGGCTAGCCGAGCACGTGATCGAAGGCGACACCCACCACCTGCGGGCCGCGCCCGTCGAGGACGCGCCGAGCCTGCTGCTCGACCGCTGCGGGCTGCTCGACGACGCCGACGAACCGGGCGCCGAATACGTCGACGTCGCCGTCGCCGGCTACCGCCGGATGCACGAGTTGCTGCGCACCGGCGATGTCCGGCGCGCCCGCGCCACACTCGTCGCCGACGGGGCGCGCCCGGCGTCGGCCGACGCCTTCGTCGCCGCCGCCCGCGCCGGCATCACCGAGGTCGCCGGACTCGGCACCGATGGCCGCCGCTTCACCGGCTGCGAGTTGGCCTTCGCCGGCGACGCGTCCACGGGACGCTGGCTGGTGCCGGGCACCCAGCACGTCGACCCGCTGCCGCGGGGCGCCTTCCGCCATCCGTCGCTGCGCAACGTGCGCGTCCTGCTCGAACGGGTCGGCACCGCCGAACTCATCGAGGAACTCGGCCTGATCTTCGGTTGACGAGACCGCCTGTTACACCCCTGGCGTAACTTCTCCCCCATGGTGGGGAGGATCAGGCAGAGCGCGGAGTACCGGTTCCTCACCCTGCTGACGCGGGTCGACCCGGTCCTCGGCGGCGGGTGGTGGCTCTTCATCGTCGTGCGCGCCGCGCTGCCGGCCCTCTTCGCCCTCGCAATGGGCCAGCTCATCGGCGTCGTGCAAGGCCACCACGCCCTCGGCGGGCCGCTCGTCACCGTCGGCGTGCTCTTCGGCCTGATGGAAGTGCTGCCGCCGATCAACGCCACGCTGTCGACCAACCTGGCGCAAAAGGCCACCACCTTCCTGCACGACGCGCTGCTCGAAGCGTCGCTGGCGCCGGCCGGCATCGCCCACCTCGAGCGCCCGGAGATCAACGACCGCCTGATCCAAGCGCGCGACTTCGACCTCGGTGTCGCCGGCCCGCCGATGAGCGCCTGCCTCCCCCGGATCGCCGACGGCTTCGTGGAGATCGGCGGCGGCATCTCCCTGGCGCTCGTGCTGTTCGGCTACCGCTGGTGGGCGCCGTTCCTCGCCAGTTTCGGTTGGGTGTGGACCCACCGGCTGCTGCGCAAGTCGTCGGTGTGGAAGGCGTGGGAAGACCCGACCGTCGCCGAAGAGTTGCGCCACGTCAACTACGCCTACGACCTCGCGGTGCGCGCCCCGGCCGCCAAAGAGATCCGGATGTTCGGCCTCGCCGACTGGACCGTCGACCGCTACTTCTCACGCCGCAAGAAGATGGTCGAGCTGATCATCAAGGCGCGGTCGCTGCACAAGACGCCGATCGTGGTGGCCATCACGGCCATCGCCGGCGGCAACGTCGTGCTGTTCTGGGCGTTAGCGCACGACGCGGCGCACGGCCGCATCGGCATCCGCGCCGTCACGGTGTTCGCCCAGGCGGCCCTGGGCACGAGCGCGCTCGCCTTCGGCGAAGTCGACTGGTGGTTCCGCCAGGGCAGCCAACCCGTCCCGGTCGTACTCGACCTCGTCGCCGACCTCAAGGCCACGGCCACGGTCCCCCGCAACGGCACCATCGCCGCGACGGCGCCGCGCGACGCCATCGTGTTCGACAACGTGACCTTCGCCTACCGCGACGGCCCGAAGATCTTCGACGGGTTGTCGCTGCGTATTCCGGCGGGCAAGTCGATCGCCGTGGTCGGGCAGAACGGGGCCGGCAAGACGACGCTGGCGAAACTGCTGTGCCGTCTGTACGACCCCGTCGACGGCGCCATCCGGGTCGACGGCACCGACCTGCGCGCCCTCGACCTCGACAGCTGGCGCCGGCAACTGGCGGCGGTGTTCCAGGACTACGTCAAGTACGAGCTGCCATTGGCCGACAACGTGGCGCCCACCGGGGGCGACCGCGACACCATCGCCGCGGCATTGCACGACGCCGGCGCCGACCAGCTCGCCGACCTCGACACCATCCTCAACCGCGGCTACGCCGACGGGACCGACCTGTCGGGCGGGCAGTGGCAGCGCGTCGCCTTGGCTCGCGCCCTCTACGCGGTGCGCACCGGCGCCGAGGTGGTGCTGCTCGACGAGCCGACGGCGCAGCTCGATGTGCGGGGCGAGGCCGAGATCTTCGACCGCATCCTCCAGGCGACCAAGGGCAAGACGACGATCCTCGTCTCGCACCGCTTCGCCACCGTGCGTCACGCCGATCTCATCTGCGTGCTCGAACACGGCAAGGTGATCGAGCTCGGCACGCACGCCGAGCTCATGGCGCGGGGCGGCCGTTACCGCACGATGTTCGACCTGCAGGCGGCCCGCTTCGAAGAAGAAGGCTTCACCGGCGACCCCGAAGGCGAAGACGCCGACGCGGAGGTGAGCGCCTGATGCTGAGCGGCATCGCCCGTCCCGACCGCAACGACGTCGACATCCCGCCGATGTTCCCGTCGCTCATGCACTCGTTGAAGTTCGCGTTCGACGCGCAGCCGATGCTGCTCGTCGTCTCGTTCGTCTTCACCGTCGGCGGCTTGCTACCGGAAGCGCTCTCGGCGTTGTGGCTCAAGGTGCTGCTCAACGGGGTCACGAGCCACGACAGCCACGGGATCCTCGTCGCCGCCATGGGCCTCGCCCTCACCGGCGGGGCGGGCTGGCTGATGCGTACCATCGGGTCGCGCTTCACCTCGATCTTCAGCGATCGCATCGCCCTGGCGGTCAACACCCACGTGGCCAAGCTCCAGGCCCACGTCTCCACCGTCGAGCACCACGAACGGCCTGAATACCTCAACCGGCTCCAGATCCTGCGCGACCACGCCTTCTTGCTCGACCACATCTACCCATCGTTGATGCAATACGTCGGCTCGACGATTCGGCTGCTGATCACCGTCGGCTTGTTGATGTCGATCAAACCGGTGCTCGGGCTCCTGGTGTTCCTGGCGGTCCCGACCGTCACCGTGTCGGCGCGCCGCGCCGGCATCGAGCGCGCCGCTGAAGAACGCGCCGCACCGCAAGTCCGCCTCGCCCGCCACTTCTTCGAACTCGGCACGACGCCCGCCACCGCCAAGGAACTGCGCGTGTCGCGCGCCGAAGACGTCACCGTCGGCCGCCGGCGCGCCGCCTTCGGCCAGGGCTACGCCGAGGTCGCGCGCCAACGCTGGATCACCGCGACGCAGTCGGCCGCCGCGTGGCTGCTGTTCAGCCTCGCCTACATCGCGTCGGTCTCGTACGTCGCCCACCTCCCCCACGCGTCCGCCGGCAACGTCGTGCTCACCCTCGCGGCGGGCGCCGCCCTGTCCCGCTTCTTGGGCCAGACCGTCGGCCAGACGGAGTTCCTGCGCTGGAACATCGAGGCGGCGCAACGGCTGCTGTGGCTCGAGCGATTCGTGGCGTCGCGCCGCGGCGTCGACACCGGCCCCGCCCCCGAACGCATCGACAAGTCGATTCGCTTCGACCACGTGTCCTTCGCCTATCCCGGCACCGACACCTTGGTGCTCGACGACATCGACCTGACGCTGCCCGCGGGCGCCGTCGTCGCCATCGTCGGCGAGAACGGTGCCGGGAAGTCGACGCTCACGAAACTGCTCAGTCGCCTGTACGACCCGACGGAGGGCCGCATCCTCGTCGACGACACCGACCTCGCACGGATCGACCCGGCCTCGTGGCGCGAGCGGCTCGCGGGGGCCTTCCAGGACTTCTTCAAGTTCGAGTTCCTGGCCTCGAGCACCGTCGGCCTCGGCGACCTGCCGCGCCACGACGAACGCCCGGCGGTGGAGACGGCCGTCGAGCGCGGCGGCGCCACCGACGTGGTCGAGAAGCTGCCCGAGGGGCTCGACACCCAGCTCGGGCCGTCCTGGCGCGACGGCCGCGACCTGAGCCACGGGCAGTGGCAGAAGCTGGCGGTGTCGCGGGGTTTCATGCGCGACCGGCCGCTGCTGTGCATCCTCGACGAACCGACCGCCGCCCTCGACGCCGAAACCGAGCACACGCTGTTCGAGCGGTTCGCGGCGGCGTCCCGGGCAGCGGCCGCCGATGGCCGCATCACCGTGCTCGTATCGCACCGTTTCTCGACGGTGCGGATGGCCGACCTCATCGTCGTGCTCGACGGCGCCCGCGTCGCCGAGTTCGGCGACCACGAGACCCTGATGGCCAAACGCGGCCTGTACGCGGAGTTGTTCGGCATCCAGGCGGCCGGCTACCGCTAAGGCGTGTGCCGCATGTCACACGCGAACCGCGCAAGTACAGGGCACCATCTCCGTTGCTACTGAGGAGCATGGGGCTAC
This sequence comes from Acidimicrobiales bacterium, assembly GCA_035546775.1. NCBI lineage: Bacteria > Bacillati > Actinomycetota > Acidimicrobiia > Acidimicrobiales > Acidimicrobiales bacterium. Next base: position 34,505 of record DASZWD010000011.1, on the reverse strand, counting down.
CTAGGGGGAATTCGTGAAGAGTCGTTTCTTTGTGGCCGCGAGCGCTGCACTGACGTTGATCGCCGGCAGCGCATTCGTGAGCTCGGCCCGCGCCGACGACACGCCGCAGGCCGACGTCGGCGGCGGCGCGGCCGGCATCATCGCCGACGTCAGCTTGTACGGGCAGGCGCTGCAGCCGCTGAATCTGTCCAACAACGGCACCGACGGCGTCGAACTCACCGTGGCCCGCCCAGTGGTGACGATGGGCAAGAACGGCGGCGGTTCGACGGCCCAGATCGTCAACACCAAGGCCGTCGGCGTGAGCGTGAAGGCGATCGTCGAGACGATCAAGGGCAACCGCCGGGGCACGCCGTACGCCCAGGCCAGCTCGACGCTGACCGACGTGCGCGGCGTCAGCGGCGCCCTCGCCGGCGTGGCCTTGGGCACGATCACCAGCTCGTGCTTGTGGAACACCGAAGGGGCCCAGGCGAACACCGTCCTGGTCGACGTGAACGGCAACCGGACCGAGCCCGCACCCAACGAGCAGCACGTGCTCCCGGGCGTCGGCACCATCACGTTCAACGAGCAGTACACCGACACCATCTACCTGAGGGACTCGAGCGGGAACTACATCCCCGACGGCGAGGGCTGGTTCGTGCACAAGGACACGATCTTCGTGATCGGCGCGCACATCCATCTCGAGGCGCCGCTCGACGTCCTCGAGGGCGGCACCACGTCGGACATCTACCTCGGCTTCACCAGCTGCGACCCGCTCGTGCTTCCGTCGCTCGGCGGTCTCAAGCTGCTGCAGGCGTCCTCGGACTAGATCAAGATCGGGGTCGTGCCCGACGAAGCTGAGGTAGCCCTGCCGTCGTCGGGCGCGCTCACGTTCCTGTTCACCGACATCGAAGGCTCGACGCGCAAGGCCCACGAGCTCGGCGAGGACTGGTTCACCGTTCTCGAAATGCACCATGCCGTCCTGCGGCCGGTGTTCGCCGCCCACGGCGGCCGTGAGGTGTCGACGGCGGGCGACTCGTTCTTCGTCGTGTTCGAGGACGCGGCCCAGGCGGTGGCCGCGACCATCGCCATGCAGCGCGCCATCGCGGCGCACGACTGGTCGCCGGGACCGCCGGTCAAGGTCCGGATGGGCCTCCACACCGGTCCGGCGCGGTACCGCGCCCACGACAACGACTACGCCGGGCTCACGGTGCACGCCGCGTCGCGCGTCGAGTCAGCGGCCACCGGCGCACAGGTGCTCATCACCCAAGCGACCCTCGACGCCGCGACGCCCGCCTGGCCCGACGGCGTCGACACGATCGATCTGGGGTTCCACCGCCTCAAGGACCTGCCGTCCGAGATGCGGCTGTACCAGTTGGCGGCCGACGGCCTCGAGCGCGAGTTCCCGCCCGTGCGCGGGCTCGACGTCGTGCGCAACAACGTCCCCGTGCCGCCGTCGAGCTTCGTCGGGCGCACCGAGGTGCTGGCGCGCCTGCATCACCTGCTCGACGACGACCGCTTGGTGACCATCGTCGGCCCTGGCGGAACGGGCAAGACCCGCGTGTCGCTGCGCGTCGCCACCGAGCGGCTGGCGCGCCACGGCGACGGCGTGTGGTTCGTCGAGTTGGCGGGCGCCGTCGACGGCGCCGGCGTGGTGGCGGCGTTCGCCGCGGCGTTGGGTGTGCGCGAGGAAGCGCACCGCGGGCTGCTCGACGCCATCGCCGAAGACGTCCGCGACAAGAACGTGTTGCTCGTCGTCGACAACTGCGAGCACGTGATCGACGACGCCGCGTTTGTCGTCGAGCGCCTGCTCGCGAGCGGTCTCGGTGTGCGCGTGCTGACGACGAGTCGCGAGGCCCTCGAGCTCGAAGGCGAGCGGCTGCTGCCGCTGGCGCCGCTGAGTGTCGACGACGACGGCGGTGAAGCCGTGGCCCTCCTGGCCGACCGCATCGCGCTGGTGCAGCCCGACTTCGTCCTCGACGACACCACCTTGCCCGACACGCTCACGATCGCCCGCCGCCTCGACGGCTTGCCGCTTGCCCTCGAATTGGCGGCGGCGAGCGCGGCGTCGTTGGCCCTCGACGAGATCGCGCGGCAACTCGACGATCGCTTCGACTTGCTCACCCGCGGGAAACGCACCGCTGCCGATCGCCAGAAGACCCTTCGCGGTGCGATCGAGTGGAGTTACGGGTTGCTGGGCGACGACGAGCAACTCCTCTTCCGCCGCCTCGCCGTGTTCCCGTCCGAGTTCGACTTCGGGCTCGCCCGCGCCGTGTGCGGCAGTGACCTGCCGGAACCAGACGACACGCTCGCCGCGCTGATCCACAAGTCGCTCGTGTCGGAGTCGGCCACCACGCGGTTGCGCTACCTCGAGTCGATCCGCGCCTTCGCCTTCGACGAACTCGACGCCTGCGGCGAGCGCGCCGCGATCGAGGAACGCCACGCGCGGTACTTCGTCGACGAGATCGAGGAAGAGCAGATGGAGCGCCCCGAGTGGGTCGACATCATCAGCGACGACCTCGCCGCCGCGCTCCGCTGGGGCGGTGAGCACGACCGGGAACTCCAACTGCGCGCCCTGGTGCTGCTCCAGCCGTTCTGGGCCCGCAAGGGGCGCTTCAGCGAAGGGCGCGCCACGTGCGACGAGGTCCTCTCCGCCACCGTCGACGTCGAAACCCCCCATCGCCGGCGCGCGCTGGCAGAAACCGGACGGCTGGCTCTGCAGCAGGGCCAACGCGACGCGGCGCGCGCGTATTACGAGCAGGCCGCCGACCTTGCTGAGCGCATTGGGACGCCCGACGGCGCGCAGATCGCCATCGGTGACCTCGCCCAGTTCGCGATGTGGGACGGCGACTTCGACACCGCCGAGGCGCTCCTGACGCGTGCACTCGACGTCGCCCGGCGGACCCAACGTGAAGACACGATCGCCCTGATCCTCGCGCACCTCGCCTATGTCGCCCAACAGCGGGGCGACCTGGCGCGTGCGTGGAACCTCGCGCTCGAAGGCGTCGAGACGGCACGCGCCTACCCATCACCCGACGTCGAGTTCGGCCTGACGAACTTGCTGGGCCTGATCGCTCGCCGGCGCGGCGATTACACCCAGGCGAGGCGAATCCTGCACGACGCGCTCGATATGGCGACGAAAGCCGGCAACGAGGAGTCCACGAGCTACTTGCTGTTGTGCCTGGCGGCCGTCGAGGTCGACGACGGACAGCCGACGGCGGCTCTTCCGTTCCTGCGGTCCGCAATAACGCGCGCCCACACGACCGGCGCTCAGGGCGATCTCGCCGAGAGTCTCGAACTAGCCGCGCGGGTGCTCGCCGACCACGCCCCGGCGACCGCCGCCGTCATCCTCGCGTCGTCCATCTCGTTGCGCGAAACGATCGGCTTAGTGCGCGAGCCCGCTGACCAACCGGCATTCGAGGCGTTGCAGGCGCAACTTGAGCTCGCCGAAGCAGTGGACGCCGACGTGGCGGTCGCCCTGGCGCTCGACGCGCTCGGCGACTAGCGAGTCGTAGACAGCAGGTCGGCGGCGCGCGCCGCTTCGAAACGCGCCGCCACGTCGCTCCAGTTGACGACGTTCCAGATCGCCTCGAAGAAGTCGGCCTTGTTGTTCTCGTACTGGAGGTAATAGGCGTGTTCCCACGCGTCGATGGCCAGTAGCGGGATGCTGCCCTGGCCGTGCTGGCCCTGGTGGTCGTGCACCTGCTGCACGACGATGCGCTGCGCCATCGGCTCCCACGACGCCAGCGCCCAGCCCGAACCCTGAATCGTCGCCGCCGCTTCCTTCATGTGCTTGCGGAAGCGACCGACGCCGCCGAAGGTCTGGCCCAGCGCGTCGGCGAGGGTGCCCGAGGGATCACCGCCGCCGTCGGGCGACAGATTCGTCCAGAACACCGAGTGCAGGACGTGGCCCGACACGTTGAACGCCAGATTGCGTTCGAGCTGGGCGACCGACGCGAAGTCGTCCTTGTCCCGGCTGTCGGCCAGCTTCTCCAGCGCGATGTTGGCCCCCTTCACGTAGGCGGCGTGATGCTTGTCGTGGTGCAGTTCCATGATGCGCCCGCTGATGTGGGGCTCCAGCGCGCTGTAGTCGTAGGGCAGGTCCGGCAGGGAGTAGGTCGTCATACAACGCGCGTACCCAACTAGTCGGGAATGACACCCATCTTTCCGCGGTGGTAGTCCTCCATCGCCTGCTGCAACTCGGCCTTGGTGTTCATCACGAACGGCCCCTGCCACGCGATCGGCTCGCCGATCGGCCGACCGCCCAGCACGAGCACGTCGAGGGCCTCGTGGCGACTCTCCTGGTGGTGGGCGGCGGTGACCACGATCGGGCCGGGGTGGTTCGGCTCGAGCACCGCGAGCTGGCCGGTGCGGATCGGCTGCTTCTCCGGCCCGACGTAGCCCTCGCCTGACAGTACGTACACGAGGGCGTTGAAGTCGGCCCGCCACGGCAGCACCAGTTCGGCGCCGGGGGCGACCGTGGCGTGGACGTAGTTGATCGGCGTATGCGTGGCGCCCGGACCATGCACGCCGGCGACGTCACCGGCCACGACGCGCAGGAGTACCCCGCCGTCCGCGCTGCGCGCCAGGCGCACGTCGGCCGCTTCGATGCCCTGGTAGGCCGCGGGGATCATCTTGTCCGCCGCCGGAAGGTTCACCCACAGCTGCACGCCGTGGAACAACCCGCCCGAGCGCACGAGGTAGTCCGGCGGTCGCTCGATGTGGAGGATGCCGCCGCCGGCGGTCATCCACTGGGTCGCGCCGTCGGTGATGACGCCACCGTTGCCGATCGAGTCCCGGTGCTCGAAGACGCCGTCGAGCATGTAGGTGACGGTTTCGAACCCGCGATGGGGATGCCACGGCGTGCCGCGCGCCTCACCGGGCGCGTACTCCACCTCGCCCATTTGGTCCATGTGGATGAACGGGTCGAGTAACTCCTGAGGCGCGCCGGCGAAGGCGCGCCGCACCGGAAACCCTTCGCCCTCATAACCGCTCGGCGCCGTGCTCACCCGGCGCACCGGACGAGCCGGTACGTCGGGTGGCGGAGCGTCGATCGGATCGAGCGTCAGGATCTCGTCAACGGATACGGCAGGCATGGGCTACTGGCGGACGGCTTCTACTTCAAGGTCGATGGAAACATCCTTACCCACGAGGACGCCACCCGTCTCCAGAGCCTGGTTCCACGTGAGGCCGAACTCTTCGCGGTTGATCTTGGTGGACGCGCTGAACACGGCGCGCTGGCCGCCCCACGGGTCGGTGACGGTGCCTTCGTAGTCGAGAGCGAGGGTGACGGGCTTCGTCACACCGCGCACGGTGAGGTCACCGGCGACTTCGAAGCTGGAGCCGCCCTTGTGGCGGACGGCGGTGCTGACGAAATGCAGCGTCGGATAGGTCTCGACGTCGAGGAAGTCGGCGCTGCGCAGGTGACCGTCGCGCTGATCGTCGGCCGTCGCGATCGAGGCCGCCTGGATGGTGACGTCGACCGAGCTCTGCAGCGGATCCTCGTCGAGGATGATCTGGCCGGCAAAGTCGGCGAAGCGGCCCTTGGTCTTGGCCACCATCAGGTGGCGCACGGTGAAGGCGACCGACGAGTGCGACGTGTCGATGGCGAAGGTGCCCGGCTCGGGGATGTCGAGGCCGTGAAAGCTGCGGAGGTTGTTCTGCGGGGCAGTGGTGGTCATCGGACTGGGTTCCTTTCATGTACTTGCGTGTGCAAACAACTATACCTGAGATCGTTGCGTATGCAAATACTTCTCCGGTACAGTTTCGGACGTGGATCCGGTCCTGCACGACGAGCGCATCACCGCCGTCGGTCTCTTCATCGAGGCCTACGACGCGCTCATGCGCGCCCTCGACGACGCCAGCGTGCCGGCCAACTTCGGGATCCTTCTCCGCTTGGGACGCTCCGACGGCCAGCGCCTGCGCATGTCGGACCTCGCGGCGCAGACGGGTCTCAGCCCGAGCGGCTTGTCACGCGCGATTGACCGCCTGAGCGCCGAAGGCTTGGTCGAGCGCACGACGTGCCCCGAAGACGCACGCGGTGCCTTCGCGCAGCTGACGCCCAAGGGCAACAAAGTGACGGTGGCCGCGGTCAAGCGGCACCTCGACGCGCTCCAGTCGAACTACGTCGAGGTGCTCAGCGCCGAGGAACGCCACCAGCTCGAGTCGGTGTGCCGCACCCTGCGCGACCGCCTCAACCCCTGCGCTACTGCCGGGACCGGGTCGCCTTCCAACCGTTCCAGTACGTGACGTCTTCGACGGGGCGGCGCTTGGCCTCGCCCCACTTGCCCAACGGGTAGCCGACCGGGACCATCGCCCACGTCTTCACGTCCGACGGGATACCGAGCACGGCGCGCACTTCGTCTTCGGCGAACTGGTGCACGGTGGTGAGCGTCGTGCCGAGACCAAGGGCGCGAGCGGCGAGGAACAGGTTCTGGAGCGCGCCGTACACCGAGCCGGGGTCACCGTTCTTCGACGCCGGGATGATGATCGCCGGGGCGTCGCCCATGTGGTCGCCGAGGTAGTTGGCCGAATCGAACACCCGCGCCTGCTGCGTGTCGCGGGCGTCGATGTTGCCGCCGTACATCTTGGAGACGGGCTCCCAGCACTTCTTGTAGATGGCACCGAGCTGGGCCCGCTTGTCGGCGTCGGTCACGACGATCCAGCGCACCGGCTGCGCGTTCGATCCCGACGGGCCCTTCGTCGCCGCCTCGCAGATCTTCCACAGATCCGCTTCCGGGACGGGCCGGCTGTCGAGTCGGCGCATCGCCCGCGTCGTGTACATGGCTTCCCAGATGTCCATGGCGACATCATCGCCGCGCCCGCCGGCGCGTGCTCAGGCGCAGCGTTCGAGCTTGACGACGTCGCCGCTGACGTTCACCGAACCCGTCGGGTTGTGGGCGAGCCACGTCTGGAACGCGGCAGCCAGCTTGCCCGCCGCCGTCGGCGAGTCGTTGGCGACGTTGATGTCGAGGCACGTCGCACCCGTCGGCTCGGTCCAGGCCACGAAACGGTCGCCGTTCCAGCCGTCGAGGGCGTCGCGGATCGCCGGTCCGTCGGCCACCGTGCTCAGCAGCTCACCGAGTTGCAGCACGCCGAACACGCCGCGACCCACGGGTGTGCCCCGCGGCGTCGGTTTGGTCACGATCGCCGGCGTGTCGAGGGTGAGGAAGTGGTCGGGGCGCAGAATCTGCTCCGACGTCGTCGGCGGGTGTCGGAACGCGGCGTTGACGGCCTTGTTGCCCCCGGAGTCGCGCAGCTTCTGCACGAATGCGAGCCCGGCGACGTAGGGATAGGAGAGCAGGTCGTCCACGACGGTTGCCGGGCCGCCGCCGCCGAAGGCCCCTTGGGCGGCGAGCGCCGATTGCCGATCCGCCGGTGACATCGCGTCGACGTACTTCTTCTCGACGGAGGTGGCGTCGCCTTCGTTCAGGGCACGCCACGAGTCGAGCGCCTCGTCGTCGTGCAGGCCGATGTCGCGGCGGCCGATGTCGAAGTACTGGTCGTCGAGCGCGTGGGTGAGCTCGTGCACCAGGACCTCGCGCACGAACGGCGTCTGCTCCTGGCCGATCACCAGCAGGCGCTTCTGGCGCGGGAAGTACACGCCGACGACGCCGTTGTCCTCGGCGTTGTCGACCGCGCCCGACACGTTGGCGCCTTTGGGCACGAGGCCCATGACGCCGAGCACCGAACCGACGTCGGGTCGCGACGTCGCGTGAAGCGCGTTGTCGCTCGTCGAGCTGGCGAGATCCTCTTCGGTGTGGCGGGCGTCGTTCAGCTGCTGGCGGTCGACGAGTTCCGCGTTGACGGGTTGCTTGAACCGCAGGCCGCGGGCGTGCTCGACGAAACGCTCGAGCACCGGCAAGCCCGCCGGACCCGCCAGGCGGGCGTGCTGCGACGCCCACGAGGGCCGGTGCGCGTGCGCCTCGCTCCACCCGGCGAGCGAGACCACGTCGAGCAGCAAGATGGCGGCGACGCTGACGCCGAGAATCCGGATGAAGCGTTGGTTCAGAGCGGTCATTGGTCGAGGTCGATGCAGAGTTGCTTGCGCTTGTCGACTTTGAGCCGCAGCGTGGCGTCGGTGACGGGCGGGCACAGCGTGGCGCCGCTCACGACGGCGACGACGCGCCCGTCGTGGGCGCCCGAGCAGTCGGGCTGGCGTACGAGGCGCTTCGGCGCGAACGCCACGCACTTGCCGGCGTAGGCCGACGGCAACTGCTGTGAGCCGAGCACGCCGAGGACACCGATGGCGGACGACACCAGCAGCAGAAGTCCCGCGGCGTACACGCCGACGCGCTGGAACATCGGCTTGCCCACGGCCAGCGGCGCCTTGACCGGCTCGCCGGTAGGCGCGGCCAAGCGGCGGAAGCGCGACAGGTCGTTGGCGTCCACGCCGATGGCATAGAAGTTGGCGAATCCGGAGAAGAGGCCCCACCAGCCGGTGAGCAGGGTGCGGTTGAGCCAGCGTCGCGCCATGGCGACGCCGCAGTCATGACAGAACGTGCCCCTGATGCGCCGCATGCGGAACGCGATGACGATGCCGGTAACCGAACGCAGAGTGGCGTCAAGCGCCGGGCCGCGGCCACACACCATGCAGCGCTTGTCGGCGCTCACGTCCGGGGTGGGGCGTGGCGTGACCGCGGGCTTCGCCGCGGGCGCCGGCGTGGTCGTGGGCTTGGCGTTGGCCTCGCCGGCGTAGCTGAACTGCTCGCGCAGCACCCACATGCGCACGATGGGTTCGGGCACGTCGAGCAGGGCGGCGACGGCGTCGTGTGGTTCACCGGCGCGACACAGTTCCAAGGCTTCCGCCTTGAGTTCGGGTGTGTAGACGCGCCGCTCTGTTTCCGTTGCCACCAAAAGTCCTCGCTTTCCCATCGGCGCGTTCCGCCGGTGATTGAGCGGTTGCGGCGATTTCAGCCGAGGTGGGCGATCAACACGTCGAGGGCGTGGTGCAGCTGGTCGTCGGTGACGTAGGGAGCGGGGCCGAGGCGCAGCACGTCGCCGCGCACGTCGGTGTGAATGCGTTCGGCGCGCAACGCGTCGCGCAGCTCGACGGCGCGCGGGGTCACCAGCGCGACAAAGCCACCGAAGTGCTCGCGTGGTTCGTCCAGGCCGAGGCGCTGCGCGATCAGGGTCGTCTGGTGCAGCGAGATCCCGCGCCGCACCGCCGCGGTGAGGCCGTGGGCGTCGAAGAAGTCGAAGACGCGCGCGGCGCGGTAGTGGCTCGTCGGGTCGTAGGTGGCGCCGGCGAAGCGGTCGCCGCCACCGGCGTACTGCGTGTCGCTCGCCGCCGCGGCGGCCAGCGAGTCGAACTCGGCGTACCAACCGGTGACGACGGGCCGCAGTTGTTGCGCCTGCGGCGGCAGGCGCATGAAGCCATTCCCCTCACCGAGCTGCAGGTACTTGTAACCGCCACCGACGACCCAGGCGTTCTCGAGCCCCCCGATGTCGAAGGGCACGGCGCCGAGGTGGTGGTAGGCGTCGACGAGCAGTTCGGTGCCGTGGTGCTCGCACGCCCGCGCCAACCAGGGCAGACCCGGCACGATGCGCGCCGAGGAGAACAGCACGGACGACACCAGCACCGCGGCGCTGAACTCGTCGACGGCGTGGCCGAGGCGCTCGGCCACCGTGTCGAGCGGGTCGACGCCGACTCGCACAATTTCGATGCCGGCTTCGCCGAGGCGACCGAGCTGGCGGCGCAGGCTGTGGAACTCGCCGTCGGTCGTGACGAGCCGCGGCCGGGCGCGCAGGTCGAGGGCCGAGAGGAAGCGCACGACGAGCTCGTGCGTGTTCGCGCCGAGTGCGATCTCGGCCCGCGGCTCACCGAGGAAGCCGCGGTACCCGTCGCGCACGCGCTCGGCCTTGGCCGCGGCGCGCGCCCATTTGTCGTCGACGAACTCGGCGGCGTCGGTGAATGCCTCCTGCTGGCCCTCGAAGGCGACGTCGGGCCACGCCTGATGCGAGTGCCCGGTGAGCAGCACGCGCTCGCCGACGCGAAAGCGCGTGTAGTGCTGCGCGAGTTCCTCGGCGGTCATAAGCGATCCCGCACGGCCCACAGCGCGGGGAACACCGGTTGGAACAGCGTCGTGCGGAGGTACGCGGCCCCCATGGATCCGCCGGTGCCGTGGGAGGTCCCGATCGTGCGCTCGACCATCTTCACGTGGCGGTACCGCCACTCCTGGAGTCCCTCGTCGAGGTCGACGAAACGCTCGCACAGCTGCGCGCCCACGCCGTCGGCCGCGTAGACGGCGACGAGCGCGTCCTCCAGGTCGCCGGCGACGCCGAGGAACGCCACGAGGGCATCGAACAACGTGGGCAGCAGCGCCTCGATGGCGCGGAACTGCTGCGACTGGAAGCCACTCGCCGACGCCAGCCGCGTCCGGAAGCTGAGGAACTGGCGCGGCGTCATCGTCTCGAGCACGTCGATCTGGGCCACGACGACCTTCAGGATGGTGAGGACGCGCTTGAGCGTGTGCAGGGCGTGGGCCGCGTCGCCGGCGCGCAGCTCGGCGCCCACGTGGCGCAGCTCGTGCAGCAGTTGCTTGAACCACAGCTCGTAGACCTGGTGCACGACGATGAACAGCATCTCGTCGTGCTCGTCGGACTGCGGCCGCTGCGCGCCGAGGATCTCGTCGAGGGCGAGATACGACGTGTACGTCAGTGCCTTGTCGTCGGCGGCGTCGTCCACCGCCCGGATCCTACGTAACGAAGCGGTAGCCGACGCCGGGCTCGGTGATGAGATGGCGCGGTTGGCTGGGATCGGGCTCGAGCTTTCGCCGCAGCTGGGCGAGATACAGCCGCAGGTAGTTCGTTTCCTTCTCGTACTGCGGCCCCCATACCTCGTGGAGCAGCTGCGACTGCGTGACCAGCTTGCCGGCGTTGCGCACGAGCACTTCCAGCACGTGCCATTCGGTGGGCGTGAGGTGGACGGCGGCGCCGTCTCGGGTCACCACCCGTTCGCCGAGATCGACGGAGAAGGTGTCGGTCGCGACGACCGCCTCTTCGGGAGTGGGCGCGGCGCGGCGCAGCGCCGACCGCAGGCGCGCCAGCAACTCGTCCATGCCGAAAGGCTTGGTGACGTAGTCGTCAGCCCCGGCGTCGAGCGCCGCCACCTTCGACGCCTCGGCGTCGCGGGCCGACAGCACGACGATGGGCACGCGGGACCACTGGCGCAGACCGCGCACGACCTCGATGCCGTCGATGCCGGGCAGTCCCAAATCGAGCAACACGACGTCGGGGTGCACCCGCGCCGCGTTGGTAAGCGCCTCTTCGCCCGACCCGGCCACGTCGACGTCGAAACCACGCGCGCTCAGGTTGGCCATAAGGGCCCGCCGCAGCGGCAGGTCGTCTTCGACGATCAACACCCGCATCGCGGTCATGCGTGGGCCAGCGGCACGGCGACGACCATCGTCGTCCCGCCGCCGGGGGTGTCGTCGAGCGTGAGGTCAGCGCCGACGGCGTCGACGAAGCCCTTCGCCACCGCCAGACCGAGGCCGACGCCGGCGCCGTTCGAACGGTCCCCGACGCGTTGGAAGGGCAGGAACACGCGCTCGCGGTCGGCGGGCGCGATTCCGGGACCGCGGTCGACGACGCGCACGTGCACAGCATCGCCCACGACGCCGGCTTCGACGCGCACCGGCTCGTCCTCCGGTGACCAGGCGAGGGCGTTGTCGATGATGTTGGCCAAGGCGCGTTCGAGCAGCGCCGGGTCGGTGGACACGCGCGGCAGCGTCTCGGGTACATCGACGCGGACGTGACCGCCGCGGCCGCGATCGCCGAGACTGGCCAGCGCCGCCGGCACGATTTCTTCGACGCCGACCGCGACCCGGCCGACATGCAGCGCACGGGCGTTGATGCGGCTCATGTCGAGCAGGTTCGCCACCAGCGCGTAGAGGCGGTCGGTCTCGTCGTCGATGGCGTGCAGGAAGTCGAGTACCGCCTCGCGCGACCACGCCACGTCGTCGGCGAGTAACGAACTCACGCCCGCCTTGATCGACGCCAGCGGCGTGCGTAGGTCGTGCGACACGGCGGCCAGCAAGCCCGACCGCAGTTCGTCGGCGGCCGCCAACTCCGTCGCCGCCGCGGCGTCGCTAGCGAGACGGCGGCTCTTGAAGGCAACCGCGAGTTGGGCACAGAACGCCGAGAGCACGATCCGGTCTTCGGCGTGGATGTGATCGCCGGCGAGCGCCAGCGACACCTGCTCGTCAATGGCGAGCACTTCGTCGGCGGCTTCGGGCGTCAGCGGCGGGTCCTCACCGGCCGACGCGTCAACGCTCCACCCGCCGTTGCTCCGCTCGAGAACCGAGACCCCGCGCAGATTGAAGCTGGCGCGCACGTGCTCGACCAGCGCGGCCATCGGGTCCGCCGTCATCGATGCCGCCGCCATCCGTACGAGCGTCTCGGCTTCCGAACGTGCCCGCGCCGCCTCCGTGGCGCGGCGCGCCGCGGTGGAGACGAACCAGGAGACGATCAAGCCCACGGCGACGAACACCACGAGGGACACCACGTTCTCGCCGTCCTGGATGGTGAAGGTGTGCACCGGTGGCACGAAATACCAATTGACGACCAGCGCCGAGATGGCGGCTACGAGCACCGCGGGACCGACGCCCCCGACGGCGGACGTGGCCACCACCAGCAAGGCGAAGAGGAGGAACACCGTGGACAGCTGCAGGACGTCGTTGCCCGCGCTGAGGAACAGACCAAGCAGCAGCGGGCCGACGACCGCCAGCGCCCACCCCGCGACACGCCGGCGCCACGGCAGGTTGCGTTTCAGATGCGGCGCCCGCACAGGCGCGCGCTCGCTGCTTGGCTCGGCCGAACCGATCACGAGCACATCGATATCGCCGGCGAGACGCATGACCTTGTTGATGACCGAGCCCGAGAACAACTCGCTGAAGCGTGACCGGCGGGTTGCGCCGACGATGAGCTGCGTGGCCTGCTCGGCGCGCGCCGCGTCGACGAGCGCGCGCGACACGTCGTCGCCCGCGACCTCGACGTAGCGTCCACCGACCTGCCGCAACAACTCCCGGTGCTCGCCAAGGCCGGACGCGCGGCCCGCGGCCGCACCGGTGTCGACGTGGATGCCGATGAGGTCGCCTTTGACACGCGACGCGATGCGCGCCGCGCGCCGGATGAGGTCGTCACCGCCGGGCGCGCCCGTGAGCGCCACCACGACCCGCTCCCGGGTTTCCCACGGGTCGGCGATGCCGTGGCGCTCCCGGTAGCCCGCGAGGGACTCGTCGACGCGGTCGGCCACCCACAACAGGGCGAGCTCGCGCAGGGCGGTCAGGTTGCCGAGGCGGAAGTAGTTGCCGAGGGCGGCGTCGATCCGCTCGGCCGGGTAGATGTTGCCGTGCGCCATGCGCCGGCGCAGCGCCTCGGACGACATGTCGACCAGTTCGATCTGGTCGGCGTTGCGCACCCACGCATCAGGCACCGTCTCGCGCTGGGTGATACCGGTGATCTGCTCGACCACGTCGTTGAGGCTCTCGAGGTGCTGCACGTTGACCGTGGAGATGACGTCGATGCCGGCGTCGAGGATGCGATCGATGTCCTGCCAGCGCTTTTCGCAGTCGCTCCCCGGCGCGTTGGTGTGCGCCAGCTCGTCGACGAGAACCTGCTGGGGATGCCGCTTGATGATGGCGTCGGTGTCCATCTCGGTCAGCGTCGTCCCGCGGTACTCGACGGTCCGGCGCGGGATGACCTCGAGATCGCCGATCTGCGCCTGCGTATTCGCGCGCCCGTGCGTCTCGACGACCCCGACCACGACGTCCTTGCCGCGTGACAACCCGCGGCGCCCCTCGTTGAGCATGGCGTAGGTCTTGCCGACGCCGGGCGCGGCACCGAGATAGATCCGTAGCAGACCACGCTTGGGGGGCAGCGAGCTCACCGCGTCATTGTCCTACAAGGCGCAGGGACGAGCGGAGTTACGACGGCGACAAGATTCGCGGCCCGGCCGTTCGCGTCGCGTTAAGGGAAACATCGCCGAAACAATCGCCCTGTTCCCTGGGCCGCGTGACTGATATTGCCTTCCTCGCGACGATCGTCGCGTTCTTCGCCCTGTGCGTCGGATACGTGAACGTGTGCGGCCGCATCATCGGACCGGACATTCCCCACCAGATCGAAGACGACGGCGACACTGCTGGCGCCGACGCGCTCGAGCCGGCCGCGTGAGCGCGCTCGTCGCCGCTGTCGGCGCGGCCTCCCTCGTCGACAACCTCATCGCGCTGGCGTTGACCGTCATTGTCGTCGCCTACCTCGTGGCCGTCCTCGTGTTCCCGGAGAAGTTCTGACGTGTCGACTCCTGCGTTTCTCCAATTCCTGGCGCTGATCGTCGTCGTCATCGCCACGACGATCCCTCTCGGCCGCTACATCGCCAAGGTCTTCGGCTCTGAGGATGACGGGCGCGCTCCGGGCGACCGGGTGTTTCGGCCCATCGAGAACGTCGCCTACAAGCTCATGCGGGTCGATCCGGAATCGGAACAGACCTGGAAGATGTACACGCTGAGCCTCATCGCGTTCAGCCTCGTGTCGACCGTCGTGCTGTACGTGATCATGCGCGTACAGGACAAGCTGCCGTTCAACCCGACGAAGGTTCCCGCCGTCGGCGCCCACTTGGCGTTCAACACCGCCAACAGCTTTGTCACCAACACCAACTGGCAGGCCTATGGCGGTGAGGCGACCATGAGCCACCTCACCCAGATCGGTGGCCTCCTGGTGCAGCACTTTGCCTCGGCGGCCGTCGGGATGTGCGTCGTCGTGGCGCTCATTCGCGGCATCGCCCGCAGCCGCACCACCGGACTCGGCAACTTCTGGGTCGACCTCGTACGCGGCACCATCCGCATTCTCGTGCCGATGGCGGTGGTCTTCGCCTTCATCCTCGCCAGCCAAGGCGTGATCGCCAACTTCCACGGCTTCCGTTCCGTCACCACGCTCGAAGGCGTCAAGCAGATGATCCCGGGCGGTCCCGTCGCCGGCTTTCTCGCCATCAAGCAGATCGGCTCCAACGGCGGCGGCTTCTTCAACATGAACTCGGCCCATCCGTTCGAGAACCCGACGCAGTTCTCCAACTTCGTCGAGCTGTACCTCACGGTCGCACTCGCGTTCGGGCTGGCGTTCGCCTACGGCCACCTGGTGAAGGACAAGCGCCAGGGCCGCATGGTCTTCGGCATCATGTTCGCCATCTGGCTTGGCGCGTGCCTCTTCGCCAGCTTCGCCGAGACGAACGGCAATCCCGCCCTCGCCCGGGCCGGTGCCGACCAGTCGATCACCGCGGGCCAGGGCGGCGGCAACATGGAAGGCAAAGACGTGCGCTTCGGCGTGTCGTCCTCCGCAGTGTGGGGCGCGTCGGTCACCTTCACCTCGAACGGCTCGGTGAACTCGATGCACGACAGCTGGACGCCGATGGGCTCGATGATGCCGTTCATGGGCATGCTGACGGGCGAGGTCACGCCCGGCGGCGTCGGCGTCGGGCTCATGGGCCTGCTGGTCAACGTGCTGTTCGCGGTGTTCATCGCCGGACTCATGATCGGGCGAACACCGGAGTACCTCGGCAAGAAGCTGCAGTCGCAGGAGACCAAGCTGCTCGTGCTGTATCTCCTGGCGGTACCGGCGGTGCTGCTGGGCTTCACCGCCGCCTCGTTGTTCGTCCAGTCGGTGCTGCACACGACGATCTGGAACGCCGGCACCCACGGGTTCAGCGAGATCTTCTACGCCTTCACCTCGGCGGCGCAGAACAACGGTTCCGCATTCGCGGGCATCACCGCCGCGACGCCGTGGATGGACACGACGATGGGCCTCACGATGCTCGTCGGCCGGTTCTTCCTCATGATCCCGGTCCTCGCCATCGCCGGATCACTCGTGCGCAAGCCGACGGTTCCGACCACGTCGGGGACCCTCGCCACGCACACCGCGGTCTTCGGCGGGCTCGTGACCGCCGTCATCTTCATCGTCGCCGGCCTCACGTACTTCCCGGCCCTGGCGCTTGGCCCCATCCTCGAACACCTTCACCTCTAAGGCAGCGAACGTGACAACCACTCTCACCCCACCGCCGGCCGCGGCCGGGCCTGCACCCGTGCACTCGCAGCCGCCAGAGTCCCGCAAGCGCGGCGTGTTCGACCGCGCCATCGTGGGCCCGGCGATTCTCGACAGCTTCAGGAAGCTGAACCCGCGCACGATGGTCAACCACCCCGTCATGTTCGTGGTGGAGATCGGCAGCGTGTACACGTCGATTCTGCTCGTGCGCGACTTTGGTAGGTCGACCGGCGCGCAGAACGTCTTCGCCGGGCTCGTCGTGCTGTTCCTGTGGGCGACCGTCTTGTTCGCCAACTTCGCCGAAGCCATGGCCGAAGGCCGCGGCAAGGCGCAGGCGGCGGCGCTGCGCAGGACGCGCAGCGAGACGATGGCCAACCGTCGCCGCGCCGACGGCACCGTCGAGCAGGTTGCCTCGAGCAAGCTCGAAGTCGGCGACGAGTGCGTCGTGGCCGCGGGCGAAACGATCCCGTCGGACGGCGACGTGATCGAAGGCATCGCGTCGGTCGACGAGTCGGCGATCACGGGCGAATCGGCGCCCGTCATCCGCGAGTCCGGTGGCGACCGCTGTGCCGTAACCGGCGGCACGCGTGTGCTGTCGGACCAAATCGTCGTGCGGATCACGGCGCGGTCGGGCGAGACGTTCCTCGACCGGATGATCGCCCTCGTCGAGGGCGCCAATCGTCAGAAGACGCCGAACGAGATCGCGCTGTCGATCCTGCTCGCTGGCCTCACGATCATCTTCTTTTTCGCCGTCGCCAGCCTCCAGCCGTTTGCCATCTACGCCGGCGCCGGCCAGCAGGTCGTTGTGCTCGTGGCGCTGCTGGTTTGCCTGATCCCGACGACGATCGGCGGCCTGCTCTCGGCCATCGGTATCGCCGGCATGGACCGCCTCGTGCAACGCAACGTGCTCGCCATGTCGGGTCGCGCCGTGGAGGCGGCGGGCGACGTGTCGACGCTTCTGCTCGACAAGACCGGCACGATCACCGTCGGTAACCGTCACGCCACCGAGTTGATCCCGGTGCACGACGTGCGCATCGACGAACTGGCGGAGGCGGCGTATTTGGCGAGCCTCGCCGACGAGACCCCCGAGGGACGCTCGGTCGTCGAGTTGTGCATCAACGCCTACGGCGCACTGCCCAAGCGTCCCGGCGACGCGGTGCTCGTCCCCTTTACCGCGCAGACGCGCATGTCGGGCGTCGATCTCACCACCTCGGGGCGCGAGATCCGCAAGGGCGCGGCCGACTCGATGCGCCACTACGTCGCCGAAAAGGGCGGCCACGTGCCGCCCGAGCTGACCGAGTTCGTCGAGTCGATCTCGCGCGAGGGCGGTACGCCGCTCGTCGTGTGCGAGGGCAATCGCATCCTCGGCGTGATCCGCTTGAAGGACATCGTGAAGGCCGGCCTGCGCGAACGCTTCGACGAGCTGCGCCGGCTCGGCATCCGCACGGTGATGATCACGGGCGACAACCCGCTGACGGCCGCGGCGATCGCCGAGGAAGCAGGCCTCGACGGCTTCCTCGCCGAAGCGACGCCTGAGCAAAAGCTGGCGCTGATCAAGAAGGAGCAGCGCGGCGGCAACCTCGTCGCCATGACCGGCGACGGCACCAACGACGCGCCGGCGCTCGCTCAGGCCGACGTCGGCGTGGCCATGAACACCGGCACGCAGGCGGCGCGCGAGGCGGGGAACATGGTCGACCTCGACTCCGACCCGACCAAGCTCATCGAAATCGTCGAGATCGGCAAGCAGCTCCTCATCACCCGCGGTTCGCTCACGACCTTCTCGATCGCCAACGACGTGGCCAAGTACTTCGCCATCATCCCGGCGATGTTCTCCGGCCTCCTGCCGGCGCTCGACAAGCTCAACGTCATGCGCCTGGCGTCGCCGCACTCGGCGATCCTGTCGGCGGTCATCTTCAACGCCGTCATCATCGTGGCGCTCGTGCCGCTGGCGTTGCGGGGCGTGAAGTTCGTCGCCCTCACCGCGACCGAGGTGCTGCGCCGCAACCTGTTCATCTACGGGGTCGGCGGGCTCATCGCGCCGTTCATCGGGATCAAGCTCATCGACATGGTCGTCACGGCCCTAGGAGTGAAGTAATGCGCCGTCAACTCGTCCCCGCGCTCGTCGCCATCGTGCTGTTCACCGTGCTGACCCTCGCCTACGCCGTTGGCACGGCGGCGGCGAGCAGCGTGCTGTTCAAGCACAAGGCCGAGGGCTCACTGGTCAAGGACGCGTCGGGCCGCGTCGTCGGCTCGTCGCTCATCGGGCAGGACTTCACCAAGGCCAAGTACTTCCACCCGCGTCCGGCGGCCGACGGCTACGTGCCGGGAGCGGTGGGCGGCGGCACGTACTCGTACGGTTCGAACTACGGCCCGACCAACCCGGCGCTCATCGGCAACCAGCCGGGCGTGAACCTCGACGGTCCGAACCCCTACGCCACCAAGGCCGATCCCTACTGCGTGCCGGTGCCGTCGACCGACAATGACGACAACCCGATCACCGATGCCAAGGGCAACCCCGTCTACGACAAGAACAAGGACGGCTCGTACGTGTGCGACGCCAACACCGTGCCCGAGCGCGTGCTGGCCTATCGCGCCGAGAACCACCTCGGACTCGACGTTCCTGTGCCGGTCGACGCCGTCACCGCGTCGGGCAGCGGCCTCGACCCGGCGATCACCGTCGCCAACGCCAAGCTGCAAGCGCCCCGCGTCGCCCGCGCCCGCCACCTTCCCCTTCGCGAAGTGATGCGCCTCGTGCGCCAGAACACCATCGGCCGCGCCCTGGCCATCCTCGGCGAGCCCGCGGTGAACGTATTGAAGCTGAACCTCGCACTCGACAAGGTGTAATCTGGCGTTTGGAGTGCCGGGAAGCCTGGTCGGCGAAGTACATCAACCGTCTGACCCAAGGAAGGCTCCCGTGAGCACCAGAACGCACATCCAGCGCCGCTGACCCACGCGCGCCCTCTGACTGGTCGTCGACTCCTCGAGAGGAGGATCAGTGAAAGGCAAGCAAGCGAAGAAACCCGCCGCGTCCGCGGCGCCGAAGGCCAAGCCGGCCAAGGCTCCCAAGCAGGCGAAGATGGCCCATCGGGCCAAGGCCTAGTTCCTCGACGCGACCGGATACGCGCGGTGTCCGGTCGCGTCGGACCTCTTTCGATTCAGGAGCACCCAACCCATGTCAAGAACACCCAACCCAGAGCGTCTCGACGTCTACGAGGCGAAGCTCGCCGAGTTGATCGCAGAACGCAACACCGCGGCAACCCAGCGCAAGGACCGGCGCGTCTACGCGCTCAACCGTCAGATCGAGGCCCAGCGCCGATGGATCAAGCGCGCCCGCTCGGTCAGCCCATGAGCTCAGGCGTCGGGCACGAGCAACACCGCGCATTCCGCGCGGTGCACGAGGCGGTTCGACACCGAGCCCAGCAATAGCTCGGCGGCGGTTGTCCAGCCGCGGCGGCCGGCGACGATGAAGCTGGCGCCGTTCTCCTTGGCGACAGCGCACAGCACGTCGGCCGGTTCACCTTCACGGGTGATCACCAGCCACGGCGCCGCCGAATGCTCCAGGACCGTCGCCGTGTTCTGTCTGATCGTGGCCTCGACCTGATCGAGCACGTCGGCGAACAGGTCCTCCGCCGCGTGCTCGGGCATCGCCAGATACACGTGCCGCGCGAAGACCACGAGCAGTTGAGGGTCACGCAGATCGTTCGCCAGGTCGGCCGCGAACTTCAATGCTCGCAGGCTCGTCTCGGACCCGTCGACGCCCACCACAATCGTCCGCATGGGGCCGAAGTCTCCCACGCGGGCACCAATCCGGCTTCACCACGTGAAAGAGGTTCGCTTCATCCATGTTCATCGCTGTCGTTGCAGTGGTGTTCCTCATCGGCGCGGCCGCGGCAGTCGCCGCGCCCTTCCTCCTGCGCTGGCCGGGCTACCTCCGCTGGCTGGTCGTTACCGCTTCCACGCCCGACCCCTGGGGTGGATCCCCGGGAGGTGATCTCACTCTCGACGAGGTCCACGTTCAGCGGTGCTCGGGAGAACTCGTGATTGTCCCCTCGGCGAGCCCATTGCGGGTTCAGTGCATCGCCGTGACGCAAGTCGTTGTCGCAGACTCGGAACGACTCGAGGAGTACACGCGTGCCGGCACACCCATCCTGCGCATCCAGACGCCCTCGGGTGCGGTGAGCTTGTATGGCCCCGGCGGGCACATCGCCACCTTGGCGAGCGGCGGTCGCAATGTTCGTGCTTAGCGCGGCTGCGCTGGTGCTTTTGGCATGGCTCGCGCGGCGGCGCCGACCCGTCCGCAACCTCGGCGATCGACGAGGCGCCCTGCCGGCGGGAAGCAGCGTCGCAATTCGCCACCGCGTGCGGTTGACCAACATCCTCGAACTCGACGGCGACGTGCTCGTGGGCTACCGCGCCGCCGACAGCCGCGGGGTCCTGCTGCCCGGTCACCTGGCGCTCGCCGGAATGGTCTACGACACAGACGTCATGCGCGTGCTGCACCACTGGTGGAGTGCGGCCGCACCGCTGGCGGTCGTGGTATCGCCGGCCGGCGACGTCATCGGGTTCGTCCACGAACACTCGCGCACTGCCGTCGTGACTTCGTAACCGGGAACCGAGCAATGCCGCGCAGCGGCTAGAAAACACGGCGCGTGTATTCGGTCCTGAAGCGACTCCTCGTCGGCTCGCCCCTCGCATCGGACAAACTCGGCGAGCAACGGCTCTCGAAGCTGGTCGCCCTGGCCGTGTTCGGCACCGACGCAGTCGCGTCGACGGCCTTCGCGACCCAGGAGATCCTCGTCGTGCTCGTACCGGTTGCCGGCATGGCCGCGCTCCACGACCTCGTGCCGATCTCGCTCGTCGTCATCGGCCTGCTGACGATCGTGGCGGCGAGCTATCGCCAGACGCTGTACGCGTACCCGACCGGCGGCGGCTCCTACATCGTGAGCCGCGAGAACCTCGGCACCGGCGCGTCACTCACGGCCGCCGCGGCGCTCATGGTCGACTACACGCTCACCGTTTCGGTGTCGATCGCTGCCGGTGTTGCGGCGATCACCTCGGCGGTTGCGTCACTGCGCGGCCACGACGTGGAACTCGCGCTCGGGCTGCTCACGCTCATCGTGCTCGCCAACCTGCGCGGCGTGCGCGAGTCGGGCCGGCTGTTCGCGCCGCCGACCTACACCTACGTGGCGATGATGAGCCTGTTGGTGGGGTGGGGGCTCTTCAGGGTGAGCACCGGCAGCCTGCACCGCTTGCCTCCCGACCCGGGAGCCTTGGCGCACTTCACCGGGGCGCATGCGGTACTGACCGGGGCGTCGGTGTTCCTGCTGCTGCGCGCCTTCTCGTCGGGCGCGGTCGCTCTCAGTGGTGTCGAAGCGATCTCGAACGGGATACAGGCGTTCCGCAAGCCCGAGTCACGCAACGCAGCAATCACCTTGATGGCGGTGGCGACGATCCTCGGCGCGCTCTTCCTCGGCATCGCGGTGCTGGCGGTGCGCCTGCGACCAACGCTGAGCCCCGACCAGACGATTCTGTCGACGATGGGCCGCGCGGTGTTCGGCAGCGGCCCGCTCTACGGATTACTGCAGGCCTCGACGGCGGCGATCCTGACGCTGTCGGCGAACACGGCGTTCGCCGACTTCCCAAGGCTCGCCGGCATCGTCGCCACCGACGGATTCCTGCCCCGGCAGCTGGCGAATCGCGGCGACCGCCTTGTCCTGTCCAACGGCGTGTTGGTGCTCGCCGCCGCCGCCGGCGCGCTCCTGGTCATCTTCAACGGTGATGTCAGCGCGCTGATCCCGCTGTTCGCCGTCGGGCTGTTCATGTCCTTCACGCTGTCGCAGACCGGCATGGTCGTGCACCATTGGCGACTCCGCGAACCCGGATGGGTCGGTGGCTTGGCGATCAACGGACTCGGCGCGGCGGCCACCACGGCCGTCACCGGCGTCGTCGTCGTCTCCAAGTTCACCGAAGGCGCGTGGATCCCCACCCTCGTGATCCCGCTGCTCGTGACGCTGTTCTCACTCATCCGCCGTCACTACAGCCGCTTCGACGCCGCCGCGGCGATCGCCCCGGACGCCCGCATGCCCGAGATCGTGCACACCGTCGTCGTGTTGGTGGGCAGCCGCATCCATCAAGGTGTGCTGTCGTCGCTGGCCTACGCGAAAACGCTGCGGCCCCAGTACCTCCACGCCGTGCACATCGCCTTCGATCCCGAGAAGGCCGACCAACTCGCGCAACGATGGGTGCAGCAGGGCTTCGACATTCCCCTCGACATGGTCGCGTCCCCCTACCGCGCGCTGACTCGGCCCTTGCTGACCTATGTCGACGAGCTCGACCAGCGGTGGCCGCACGACGTCGTCACGGTGATCCTGCCCGAGTTGGTCGTCCGCCACTGGTGGGAACACGCGTTGCACAACCAGACGGCACTGTTCCTCAAGGCGCGGCTGCTGTTTCGCGAAGGCACCGTCGTGACGTCGATCCCGTACCACGTCGACTGACCCCGTCAACCGAAACGCAACAGTCCCGCGGCGGCGAGAAGGCACCCCACGCCGATCAGATCAAGGCTCGACGTGACGAGTGGGATGCCGTGGCTGTCGGGGTCGAGGCCGAGCCGAAAGGTCGCGATCGCGGTCGCGAAGGCGATGGCGATCGCCGCCGCCGTCGCCATGGCACCACCGAGAACGCTGACGGCGATCAGGCCGAAAATCCCGGGGCTCACGATGCCAGTTACGCCGGAGGCGACCGAGGCGACGACGCCTAGGAAGATGTAGACGGGCGCGGCGTAGAACAACACCACCGCGATGTCATCGCGAGCACCAGACCATGAACGCGGCCTCGTGTCGATGATTCCGAGGTGGAGCTTTGTCGCGAGCCGCGCCGACAGGATGCCGCCGAGCGCACCTGATTCCTCGAGGAACGGCGGAATCAGCACCAGCAGCGCTGGAAGCGCGAGGAACGACGAAAGCCGACGCTCGATCGCCACACCGCTGACCACATCCACCGTCGCGGCCAGCATCAACACCGGAGTCGACTCGACGACGATGCGCCGCGCGATCCCAAGAGCGGGCCGGCGCAGCAACCACAGAAGCGCAACGATTGTCACCGCGACACACAACCAACTCACGATCGGTGTCACCCACGGCCGCCGCACGAGGAACGTGGCCGCGAACAAGCTGGGAAGGGTCACGACGTCGCCGGTCGTCGTGACGACTGGCGCCGAGATGTTGTCGAGGTCCACGTTGTGGCGGACGCTCCGGCGCGCCATGAACAACGTGACGGCGAGCAGCACGACCGACGACAGCGCGGCCCCCAATACCGACACCACGATGAAGTCGGCGAGGGCGATCGAATGCCGCACACCGAGTGCGGCCGACAGCACCTTGGCCAACACTGCAAGCGCGGTGGAGGTCGTCGCCGACAGCACCACCGCCGCCGCGATGTTCTGCCCGGTAGGCGACTCGACGCTGCGAACTGCGTGGAACCGACCTTGGTGCGCCAGCGTGCTGATGCGGCTGCCCAGCGCGCCGAAGACGTTGCCTCGCATGCCGATCGCCGCTGGCACCAGCACGAGCAGGCCGGGAAGACGCTGAAGGGTTCCGGTGATCGAGCCGAGCGTGAGCCCGGTTATCAGATCACCGAGGCAGCTGAGCGTTAGGGCGGCGAAGCCAGCCCACAGGTCACGTCGGCGACCGAACATCGGGCGTTTCCCGTGGTCATCGCCGCTGGAGCCGGTAGCCGCGGCGCAACACGCGGTCGACGTCGAGTCCGATATCGCGCATCTGGGATCGCAAACGTGTCATCTGCCCCCGGATCGACGCGCCGCTGTCGGTTTGCAGGTCGGCGTCGGCGACGAGGTCACCGAAGCGTTCGATGAGCACGCCGATGAGACGCGCGTCGGCACTCGCCAGCGGGACGACGTGGCCCCGATAGTGCAAACGATGCGCGTCGTCGAGGCGAGGTATCGCATCGTGGGCGGCGACGCGGCGCTCGAGCATGGCGACGCGCGCCTGCAGGTCGCGGTCGTCGCCGGGGATGCGGACCCAGTCCTCGAGGATGGTCGTCGGTTCGGGCGGGTCGTCGTGGGGCCCGAGCAGGTACAGCACCGGCGTGCCCTCGAGCGCCAGCGCCGCGCCGGCCGCGGCCTCTTCGGGCCAGCGAACAAGCACGACCTCAGCCACTGGTCTTCGCCTCCCCCTCGCCCGTCGACGGGAGCACGAACCGATAGCCGATACCGGCTTCGGTGATGAAGTACCGGGGTTTGGCCGGCTCGGGCTCGAGCTTGTGGCGGATCTGTGTCATGAACACGCGCAGGTAGTTGGTCTCGGTGCGGTAGTTCGGTCCCCACACCTCTCGCAGGAGTTGCTCGTGGGTGACGAGCTTGCCGGCGTTGCGCACGAGTACTTCCACGATGTGCCACTGCGTGGGTGTCAGCCGAACGAGTTCTTCGTTGCGCCGCACCTGTTTCGCGCTGAAGTCGATGGCAAAGTCGGGCGTGGTCACGACGGCTTCGTCTTCGGGGAGCGTGGCTCGCCGCATCGCGGCCCGCAGCCGCGCGAGGAGTTCGTCCATGCCGAAGGGCTTCGTCACGTAGTCGTCTGCGCCGAGATCGAGCGCCTCCACCTTGGAGCTCTCCGAACCCCGCGCCGACAACACCACGATAGGAACGGCGGTCCAGCCGCGCAGCCCTCGTACGACGTCGAGGCCGTCCATCGCCGGCAGTCCGAGATCGAGGATGACGGCGTCGGGATGCTTGCGCGCCGCCAGTTGCAGCGCCCGCTCGCCGGTCGCCGCCACGTCGACGTCGTAGCCGCGGGCGTGCAGGTTGACTTCGAGCGTCTTGAGGATGCGCAGGTCGTCCTCGACCACCAGCACCCGGCTCATGCCGCCAGCCCCAGCGAGATCGACATCGTCGTTCCTCCTCCGGGCGTGTCGTCGATCGCGATGTCGCCGTCCATCGCTTCCACGAACCCCTTCGTGACGGCGAGTCCCAATCCGATCCCGGAGATGAAGGCGTTGCCACCGTCGCCCAGCCGCTGGAACGGCTGAAACACGGCCGCCCGTTGATCGCGGGGAATCCCTGCACCGCGGTCGACGACCCGGATCACCACTCGCCCCCCGGCCACACCCGCCTCGACGCGCACGGGCGTGCCCTGGGGCGCCCAGTTGATGGCGTTCAGCGCCACGTTCGCCACGGCGCGCTCGAGCAGGGCGGCATCGGCGTAGACGGGTGGAAGGTCTTCGGGGACCACTACTTCGACGCGGGACACGTCAGCCGACAATGTGGCCAGGGCGGCCCAGATGACTTCTTCCACCGACGTCGGCTCGATGCGCAGGCCGACCATCTGCGCCTGGAGCCGACCCATGTCGAGCAGGTTGGTGACGACCGAGTTCAGTCGCTCCGACTCCTGGTCGATCGTTTCGCAGAACGCCCGCACCTGCTCGGCCGGCCACACGACGTCGCGGCTCAACAGGCTCGTGGCCGCTGCCTTGATACCGGCGAGCGGGCCGCGCAGGTCGTGGGAGACCGCGGCGAGGATCGCCTCACGGATCCGATTCCCCTCCGCCAAACCCTTCGACTCGAGCGCGGCGGCCTGCAACCGCATGGAGTCCTGGGCGACGCGCAGCTGGGAGACGAACGCGGAGAGGAGTCGGCGGTCCGCCGCGGCCATCGAGGCGCCGCGCACCACGAGCAACGCGCCGTTGCCGAGCTCAGCCGAGTACGACGCACCGTCAGGCGTCGTCGGGATCGGCTCGCCGGCGAAGGCGTCGACGCGCCAGCCGTCGGGCGTCGGCGCGAGAACCGAGACGCCGTCGAAGCCGAGCGCCTGATGCAGCTCGTCGACGAGATGCGTGAGCGCCGCGCTGTCGAGCAGGGCCGTCCCGGAGGCGAGCTGCGCCAGCGCCTCGGTTTCGGCCTGGCTGCGCGCCAGTTGCGCGCTGTGGCGCGCCAAGCGGTCGACGAGCCCGCTGACGAGCGCGGACACCACCATGAACACCACCAAGGCGAAGGCATCGCCGGCGTGAGCGAAGCGAAGGCTGCGCGTCGGCTCGATGTAGAGCCAGTCGGCGAAGACGAAGGCGACCGCCGACGCGGTGAGCGCCGGTCCGAGACCGCCGAGCACCGCCACGGAAACCGGGGCGAGCAGGAGGCCGAGAAGGAGGCCCGGCACGCCGATCGCACTCTTGAACGGCGCGAAGGCGACCACGATCGCGGGGATGCCGACAAAGGCCGCGAGCCACGCCGCCGCCCGGGCCCGCGGCGGCCGGGGGGCGGGCGCCCGCCGGCCGCGTCGACGCGGGCGCACGGGCGTGGTGGGCGACAGACCCGAGGAGATCACGTGGACGTCGATGGGAGCGGACTGGCGGATCACGCGATTGATGACCGACCCCTGCGCGAACTCGCGCAGGCGTGACCGGTTCGACGCGCCCAGCACGAGCTGGGTGGCGTTCTCGCCCTTGGCGAAGTGGACCAGCGCGTCCGCGGCATCGTCGCCGGTCACCTCGGCGTAGCGCCCACCCATTTGCTCGAGCAGGGCGCGGTGGCGGTCGAGCAGCTCCTCGTCCGGTGCTTCGCGACCGTCGGCGGTCCGCACGTGCACGCCGATCAGCTCGCCGCGCGCACGGCCCGCCATACGGGCGCCGCGGCGGAGGAGTTGCTCGCCGCCGGGCGCGCCGGTGAGCGCGACCACGACGCGTTCCCGCGTCTCCCACACTTCGTTGATGCCGTGCCGCTCGCGGTATTCGTCGATACCTTCCTCGACCCGGTCGGCGACCCAGAGCAGCGCCAGCTCGCGCAGCGCCGCCAGGTTGCCGACGCGGAAGTAATGGCCCAGCGCAGCGTCGACCTTCTCGGCCTTGTAGATGTTGCCGTGGGCCATGCGGCGCCGCAGCGCCTCGGGCGTCATGTCGACGAGTTCGATTTGATCGGCCGCCCGCACCACCGCATCCGGGACCCGCTCGCGCTGGACCACGCCGGTGATGCGCTCGATGACGTCGTTGAGCGATTCGAGGTGCTGGATGTTGACCGTCGAGATGACGGTGATGCCAGCCGCCAGTAGTTCCTCGATGTCCTGCCACCGCTTCTCGTGGCGACTGCCGGGCACGTCGGTGTGCGCCAGCTCGTCGACGAGCGCGACCTGCGGCGCCCGGGCGAGCACGGCGTCGGTGTCCATCTCCTCGAACTCGACGCCTCGGTAGGGCACGACCCGCCGCGGGACGACTTCGAGGTCACCGACGGCGGCCGCGGTCGCGGGACGCCCGTGCGTCTCCACGAAGCCGACGACCACGTCGGTGCCTCGATCTCGCCGGCGTCGGCCTTCGTGGAGCATGGCGAAGGTCTTGCCGACTCCCGGGGCGGCGCCGATGTAGATGCGCAGTTCGCCGCGGGGCATGTCCGTTGGCTACGCCTTGTCGAGGGCGATGTTTAGCTGCAGGACGTTGACGCCGCGCTCACCGAGGAAACCAAGGCCGCGGCCCTGGGTGTACTTCTTGACGAGCTTGAGCACATCCGCGACGGCCATACCGCGCTCGGTTGCAACCCGCGGCGCCTGCAAGCGTGCGTTGGCCACCGAGATCTCCGGGTCGAGGCCCGAACCGCTCGCAGTGACGGCGTCGACCGGCACGTCGACGCTGGCATCGAGGTTGTTCTCGGCGCGGTACGCGGTAACCCGTTCGGGAATCGTGTCCGTGCTGCAGACGTAGCTCCCGTCCTTGTTCTTGGCGTACTTCTCGCCACCGGAGGGTGCGAAGATCGCGTTGCCGTCGGTGTCGGTCGGAACGCAGAAGGGATCGTCGGCGGTCGCGAACGGATTCGTCTTCGAAGGCTTGCCCGTCAGCGTCACCGTGTTCACGCCCGGCACGAACCCGACCAGGCGCGGCTCGAGTGGCCCGAAGTTCGAACCGTACGAAGCTGTGCCGCCGCCTTGGGCGCCGGGCACGTAGCCGTCGGCCGCCGGCCGCGGGTGGAAGTACTTCGGTGCGCTGAAGGGCTGGCCGATCCATTTCGAACCGACGACGTGGCCGTTGACCTTCACGAGCGAGCCGTTGGCCTTGTCCTTGAACGCCGCCTGGGCGACGCCGGTGACGAGCAGGGGATAGAGCCCGCCGGTGATGATCGTGAACACGATCAGCATTCCCAGCGCGGGCAAGAGTTGGCGACGCATCTACTTCACTCCTAGGGCGGTGATGAGCATGTCGACGAGCTTGATGCCGATGAACGGGGCGACGATCCCGCCGAGGCCGTAGATCATGAGGTTGCGTCGCAGCATGGCCACGGCGCTCTCGGCGCGGAACTTCACGCCCCGCAGCGACAGCGGGATCAACAAGATGATGATGATGGCGTTGAAGATGACCGCCGACAGGATCGCCGAGCGCGGCGTCTGCAGGTGCATGACGTTCAACCGGTTGAGCACGGGGATGACGCCGGAGAACATCGCCGGGATGATGGCGAAGTACTTGGCGACGTCGTTCGCAATCGAGAACGTCGTAAGCGCGCCGCGGGTGATGAGCAGCTGCTTGCCGATCTCGACGACCTCGATCAGCTTCGTCGGGTTCGAGTCGAGGTCGACCATGTTGCCGGCCTCTTTGGCGGCCTGCGTGCCGGTGTTCATCGCCACGCCAACGTCGGCCTGCGCGAGCGCGGGCGCGTCGTTGGTGCCGTCACCGGTCATGGCGACGAGGCGGCCGCCGGCCTGCTCGCGCTTGATCAGGTCCATCTTGTCTTCGGGGGTGGCTTCGGCGAGGAAGTCGTCGACGCCGGCTTCGGACGCGATGGCCCGCGCCGTGAGCGGGTTGTCGCCGGTGATCATCACCGTGCGGATGCCCATGGAGCGCAGCTGGTCAAAGCGCTGGCTGATGCCCTCTTTGACGATGTCCTTGAGGTGGATGACGCCGAGGATTTCCTTGCCCTCGGTGACGACGAGCGGCGTGCCGCCGGCGGTGGCGACGCCTTCGACGATCGAGTCGAGACCCTCCGGGATCTTGCCCTTCTGCTCGACGATGTAGCGCTTGACCGACTCAGCCGCGCCCTTGCGCACCGAGGTGCCGTCAGGCAGGTCGAGGCCTGACATGCGGGTTTGTGCAGTGAAGGGGATCAGCTCGGCATCGTGGACGGCCCGCTCACGCAGGTTGAACTTGTCCTTGGCGAGGACGACGATCGAGCGCCCTTCGGGGGTTTCGTCGGCCAGGCTCGCCAGTTGCGCCGCCGAGGCCAGCCGTTCCTCGGTCACGCCGGTAAGCGGCAGGAAGTCCGACGCCTGGCGGTTGCCGAGCGTGATGGTGCCGGTCTTGTCGAGCAGGAGCGTCGAGCAGTCACCGGCGGCTTCCACGGCGCGGCCCGACATAGCAAGCACGTTGTGCTGCACCAGCCGGTCCATGCCGGCGATGCCGATCGCGCTGAGGAGCGCCCCGATGGTGGTGGGGATGAGGCACACCAACAGCGCGACCAGCACCACCACCTTCTGATCCGCGCCCGAGTAGTGGGCGAACGGTTGCAGGGTGACGGTGGCCAACAAGAAGATGACGGTGAGCACCGCCAGCAGGGTGTTGAGCGCGATCTCGTTCGGTGTCTTCTGGCGGTTGGCGCCTTCGACCAGCGAGATCATGCGATCGAGGAACGTCTCACCGGCGCGGGCGGTGATGCGCACGACGATCTGGTCCGACAGCACGCGGGTACCGCCGGTGACCGCAGAGCGGTCGCCGCCGGCTTCGCGAATGACGGGCGCCGACTCGCCGGTGATAGCCGACTCGTCGACCGACGCGATGCCTTCGATGATCTCGCCGTCGGACGGGATGATCTCGCCCGCGCTCACGACGCAGATGTCGTCGACGGTCAGCTGCGACGACGGCACCTCGACGATCTGGCCGTCGCGGCGCACATTCGCCATGGTTTCGGAGCGCGTCTTGCGCAGCGTCGCCGCCTGCGCCTTGCCGCGGCCTTCGGCCATGGCTTCGGCGAAGTTGGCGAAGAGGACCGTGAACCACAGCCACAAGGTGACGAGCCCGGTGAAGAGATTCTGCTTGCCACCGGCGGTCTGATAGTCACGGAAGAAGACGAGCGTCGTGAGCACGCTGCCGACGAGCACCACGAACATGACGGGGTTGCGGGCCTGCACGCGCGGGTCGAGCTTCTTGAAGCTGTCGACGGTTGCCTGACGCACGATGGCCGGCTCGAAGAGCGGTCGCGCCTCACGCTTGCGCGCTTCGGGTTGCTCGGGAGCAACAGGGGTAAGGGTTGCCAACGCGATCTCCTAAAGATGCAGGTGCTCGACGATGGGGCCGAGCGCCAGAGCCGGGAAGAAGGTGAGGCCGCCGACGATGACGACCACACCGATGACAAGGCCGACGAACAACGGGGTGTGCGTCGGGAAGGTGCCTTCGGTCGCAGGCATCACCCGCTTGCGGGCGAGCGCTCCTGCCAGCGCGAGCACGGGTAGGGCGAGGAGGAAGCGGCCGACGAGCATGGCGAGGCCGAGGGCGGTGTCCATCCACGGTGTCGCCGCGGTGATGCCGGCGAAGGCCGAGCCGTTGTTGTTGCCCGCCGAGGTGAAGGCGTAGAGAATCTCGCTCAGGCCGTGGGCGCCCGAGTTCCAGATCGTGGTGTGCAGGACGTCCTTGATGTACATCGACGCGCCGGCGCCGATAAGCACGGCGGCGGGCATGGCGAGGATGTACAGCGCCACGATCTTCATCTCCGCGGCCTGGATCTTCTTGCCGAGGTATTCCGGTGTTCGCCCGACCATGAGCCCGGCGATGAACACCGACAGGATCGCCATGATCAGCAGGCCCGACAGGCCGACGCCGACGCCGCCGGGGCTGATCTCGCCCAGCATCATGTGGCTCAACGGCACGGCGCCGCCCAGGGGCGTGAACGAGTCGTGCATCGAGTTGACCGACCCGTTGGACGTCCCGGTGGTCGACGCCGCCCACAGCCCTGAGGCTGCCGGGCCGAAGCGGATTTCTTTGCCCTCCATGTTGCCGCCGGCTTGCAGCGCGGTGACCGCTTGTGTCGCGCCCGCCTTGTCGATGTTCGGGTTGCCGTTGCCCTCGAACACCTGGGCACCGACAGCCATCACGAACCAGACGACGAACATGATGGCGAACACCGCGATGCCCTGGCGCTTGTCCTTCACCATCTTGCCGAAGGTGAAGGCGTAGGCGAAGGGGATCACGAGGATGGCCCACATCTCGACGAAGTTGTTGAGCGGCGTCGAGTTCTCGAACGGGTGCGCCGAGTTCATGTTGAAGAAGCCGCCGCCGTTGGTGCCGAGCTGCTTGATCGCCACCTGGCTCGCGGCGGGGCCGCCGGGGATCAACTGCTGGTGCGCGCCCTGGACGGTGTGGGCAGTGGTGAAGCCGTGGAAGTTCTGGATGACGCCCTGGCTCACGAAGAAGACGGCCACTACGAACGACAGCGGAATGAGGATCCGCACCGTCGAGCGCACGAGGTCGACCCAGAAGTTGCCGATCGTGCTCGCCCGCCGGCGTGACAGGCCGCGGATGAGCGCGGCGAGCGTGGCCATGCCCGCGGCCGCCGACACGAAGTTCTGCACCGACAGGCCGACCATCTGGGTGAGGTGGCTCATCGTCGCCTCACCGGCGTAGCTCTGCCAGTTCGTGTTGGTCATGAAGCTGACGGCGGTGTTGAACGCCAGGTGCGGCACCACGCCCGGAATGCCGACGGGGTTCAGCGGCAGGTGCCCCTGGAGTCGCTCCAGGGCGTAGACGATCGCCCACGAGAACACGCTGAAGGCCAGGAAGGAGTAGGTGTAGACGGTCCAGCGCTGCTCACGCGTCTCGTCGACGCGGCACACGCGGTAGATGACCTTCTCGATCGGATGGAAGACGCGGTCGAGCGGCGCCTTCTCGTCGTCGCCGTAGACCTTGGCCATGTAGAGGCCGAGCGGCACCGCGGTGGCGACGAGCACCGCGATGAAGACGATGAATTGCAGCCAACTTGCCCCGGACATGTCAGAACTTCTCCGGGATGATCAGCGCGACGATTAGGTACACGACCAGCACCAGCGCGATGACGAGGCCGATGATGTTGTCGACGGTGAGCGACTGGACGGCGATCACTGGGTCGCCTCCATCGCTGCTTCGCCCTCTTCGCTCGTGCGTACGAGCCGGTCGAGCCCTCGGACATACGCAACGCAAAGTCCGAAGAAGACGGCCGTGACCAGGATGAACACGACGTCAGCCATTGGATGCCTTTCTTGATGGGGAGGAACCGGCGCCGGCCACGATGGCCAGGCCGAGGATGTGAGCCAGCGCCACGGCGGTGCGTCGGCGCGGGAGATCGACGCCGACGTCCGGGATCGGGGTGCAGACGAGCGCGCCCACGCGCTCGCCCGCGGCGGTGACGGGGATGGCGACGCCGGATTGGGGCAGCTGGAAACCCTCGCGGCGGTGGACCAGCCGTGAGGTGTGCGGCAGCCCCCCGGTGGCACCGAGTTCGGGAACGGCGACGGGCGCCGTGGTGAACGAGCAGTCCGACAGGTCGAGGAGCTTGAGCAACTCGGCGCGCACGGCCAGCTCGACGTCTTCGACGGAACGCTCACCGGCGACGTCGAGCACACGCCGGATGGCGTCGACGTCCATGTCGTGGCTCAGCGCGATGCGCTTCTCGCGCCGGGTGCGCGCCGTCGTTCCGCCGGCGACCGCGGCGACGGCCAGCAGCACGATCGTCGCCTCGATGTCTTTGGCGTTGGCGATGCGCAGCGTGAGGTACGGCTTGGTGAAGAAGAAGTCGAACGACGTGGCGGCCACGAACGCCGACAGCGTGGAGGCGACCCGGTCGGTCATGCGGCCGACGACGACGACCATGAGCGCCAGCAGCAACACGATGATCTCGGGCGCCAGCTCGCCCCGCAGGCCGACGAGCGCGACGCTCAGGACGAAGGTCGCCAGCGCGCCGGCGGCCACGCCGAGGATCGAGTCCGAAGTACGCACATCTCCGATGTACGCCCACCGTGGGGGACCGGACCAGCGGCCTAACGCGATCCAAACGCCCGCGGGCCGCGAACTAACGCGGCCCTAACGGGCGCGGCGTTACATCAGGTTGGACTTCTCGATCACGTCGTACTTGTGAATCGACGACTCGGTGATACCGCAGCCACCGAGCGCACCCATGAACTCGGCCATGTGGGGCGAGGTGAAGTGGCTCGTGAGGGCGTCGGCGTCGACGTACTCCTCGAAGACCCGGAACGTGCCGCGCTCGCCCGGATCGGCGTAGAACCCGTAGGCCACCACGCCCTCCTCGGCGTTGGACGCCGCCGCCATCTTGAGCGCCGCCTCGGCGAACTCGTCGTGCTTGTCGGGATTCATCTTGAGGACACCGGAGACAACGATCATGCGTCGCAAGCTAATCGCTATGGTCGGTTTTATGACTCCCGAAGAAGCGGCCGTCGCCTCCGCCGACGCCGTGCGCGACCTCACCAGCCGGTTCATGCTCGACGCCGCCACCTACATGTACGGCGCCTCGATCGGGTTCCCTGGCGCGTCGTTCTACGCGGCAGGGCGCGGCGGCGTGCTGGGTGACGTCGACTCCGAAGTCGTCACCGAAGCGTTCGTGTTCTTCCACCCCGACAACGTCAAGACGAACTGGGAGGGTGGCGCCGACGTGATGCCCCGCGCCCAGGCCGCCCTCGAGTTCATGCAGACCGCGGCGCGCTGGGGCGAAGAGCACCTGCCCGACGACGTCGACTGCGCCCGCCTCGCCGAGCTGGCCCACAAGGTGTCGGCCAACGCCGATGGGTTCAACGCCCCGATCTTCGAGGGATGGCGCCGTATGACACCGCCCGACACCGCCAAGGCGGCGGCCGTGTTCCACATGAACTCGCTGCGCGAGCTGCGCTTCGCCATCCACGCCCAAGCGATCCTGGGACAGGGCATCGCCCCCGAGGACGCACTGCGCCACCGCCAGCCGCACATGGTCCCCATGTTCGGCTGGGGCGACCCGACCGAAAGCTCGGCCGAGATCGCGGCCGACTGGAACGCGGCCGAAGACGAGACCAACGCCGCGTTCGCCAAGGCGCTGAGCGTGCTGACGAGCGACGAGCTCGACGAATTCGTGGCGCTGGCCAACGCCGCCAACGACGCCACTGCGTAAGCCCGGCCTCGCCGACGCGCTGTATCGCCTGGCGCGCTGGGCTGAACGCGCCGGCACGGTGGGCCCGAACGACCGCACCGCCAAGAAATTCGCCGCTTTCGGCGACGGCAGCGCGCTCGTGTTCCCGCCCGGCGCCATCTTCGGCGAGCGCTTCATCCGTATCGGCACCGACACGCTCATCGGGCCGCACGTGACCATGTCGGCGGGCCTCTACGGCGAGGACCTCGGACCGAAGCTGGACGGCAAGGACTGGGCGCTGCGCTTCGGCGATCGCTGCTCGATCGGGCGCGGGTCGTTCTTCGTGTCACGCGTCGGCATCGACGTCGGCGACGACATCACGATGGCTCCGAACGTCTACGTCACCGATCACAACCATCGCTTCGACGACCCG
>DASZWD010000010.1 GCA_035546775.1 Acidimicrobiales bacterium | reverse complement strand
ACGGTGACGCTGTCGACCGAGATCGTCGACACGCCGTTGAGGGCGTGCGCCGGTGAGCTGAACGGCAGAACCGTGAACACAACTCCCAACAGGAGCGTGCTTAGGACCGCGGTGAATACACGGAGGGAAGTGCGCGTGTGCGACATAGGCGCAGGAGCCTATATGTCAAAGATTTTTGGTTGCCAGCGCGGCGGCGCTAGCCGCCCGAAACGTCCTTGGTGCGCGCGTTACCAGCTGACACGAAAGGCATCAGCTTGCGCAGTTCTTCGCCGACGGTCTCGATCGGGTGCGACTGGCCCGCTTTGCGCATTTCGGTGAAGCGCGGGCTGCCGGCGCGGTGCTCGGCGATCCACTCTTCGGCGAACTTGCCCGACTGGATCTCGTCGAGGATGCGCTTCATCTCGCGCTTGGTCTCGGCGGTGATGACGCGCGGCCCACGCGTGTAGTCGCCGTACTCGGCCGTCGTCGAGATCGAATACCGCATGCCGGAGATGCCCTCGGCGTACATCAGGTCGACGATGAGCTTCAGTTCGTGCAGGCACTCGAAGTACGCCGATTCGGCCGCGTAGCCGGCCTCGACCAGGGTCTCGTAACCGGCCTGCACCAGCGCCGACACACCGCCGCAGAGCACGGCCTGCTCGCCGAAGAGGTCGGTCTCGGTCTCCTCGCGGAAGGTCGTCTCGAGAATGCCGGCGCGGCCGCCGCCGATCGCGGACGCGTACGACAGCGCCAGATCACGCGCCTTGCCCGTGGCGTCCTGCGCCACCGCGATGAGGCACGGCACGCCGCCGCCTTCCTTGTACGTGCGGCGCACGAGGTGCCCCGGACCCTTCGGCGCGCACATCGCCACGTCGACGCCTTCGGGCGGATCGATGAGGCCGAAGTGAATGTTGAAGCCGTGGGCGAAGAACAGCGCGTCACCCGGCTGGAGGTTCGGGGCGATGTCGGTCTCGAACACCGACTGCTGCTCCGTGTCGGGCAGCAGCACCATGATCACGTCGGCTTCGGCAACGGCCTCGCCCGTCGGCAGCACCTTGAGCCCGGCGGCTTCGGCCTTGGCCTTGCTGCTCGAGCCTTCGCGCAGGCCGACGCGTACGTCGACGCCCGAGTCCTGGAGATTCAGCGCGTGGGCGTGGCCCTGGCTGCCGTAGCCGAGCACGGCGACCTTGCGCCCCTTGATCAGCTCGACGTCTGCGTCCTTGTCGTACAACACGGTGGCCATTTGTCAGCCCGCTTTCTTGTTCTTGAGAATCTTTGCTTCGGGTGCCTGCTTCTCTAGCTTGGCCAACGCAACCCGTCCGGTGCGAGCCAGCGCGGTGATGCCGTAGGGGCGCACGAGGTCTTCGAACCCGTCGATGGTGTCGGGCGAGCTCGTGACGCTGACCGTGACGGCGTCGTGGCCCACGTCGACGACGCGGCCGTTGAACACCTGCACGAGTTCCATGATCTCGCCCCGACTCCCCTTGCCGGTGGTGCTCACCGTCGCCAGCAGCAGCTCGCGCTCGACCGAATCATCCGGGTGCAGTTCGGTGATCTGCACGACGTCGATCAGCTTGTTGAGCTGGTTGCTGATCTGCTCGAGCGGCGTGCCCGACACGTCGACCACGATCGTGATGCGACTGAAGCGCTCGTCGTCGGTGGGCGCGACCGCCAGGGAGAAGATGTTGTAGGCGCGGCGGGCGAACAGGTTCGACACGCGCGCCAGCACGCCCGCCTGGTTGTTCACCAGCACGCTGAGCACATGGTGCTGCGGCTTGCTCACTGGACGATCCCTTCGATCGGGCCGGTGATGATCTCGTCGTTGCTCGCGCCCGCCGGGACCATCGGGAACACCTTCTCCGACGAGTCGGTGCGGAAGTCGATGACCACGGGACGGTCGTCGATCGCGTTCGCCTTGTCGATCGCCGGCTGGATCTCCTCGGGCGACTCGACGCGGATGCCGACGCAGCCCATCGCCTCGGCCCACTTGACGTAGTCGGGCAGGTCGGGCGACAGGTACACCTCGGAGTAGCGCTCCTCGTAGAACATCTCCTGCCACTGGCGCACCATGCCGAGGTAGGCGTTGTTGAGAATGGCGATCTTGACCGGGATGCGCTCGGCGCTGGCGGTGACGAGTTCCTGCGCCGTCATCTGGAAGCAACCGTCGCCGTCGACGGCCCACACCATCTTGTCGGGGCGGCCGACCTTGGCACCGATGGCGGCGGGCACGGCGAAGCCCATCGTGCCGAGGCCACCGCTGTTCACGAACGTGTACGGGTGGTTGAAGCGCCAGTACTGGCTCGTCCACATCTGGTGCTGGCCCACGCCGCTGGCAACGATGCAGTCATCCGGCGTCGACTCACGCAGGTGCTCGAGCACCATCTGGGGCTTGAGGCCCGCCCCCGGCTGCGGCTCGTCGTACTGGAGCGGGAACTTCTCCTGCCAGCCGCTGATCGTCGACTTCCACGCGCTGCGATCCGCCTGCTTGAGCTTGAGTTGCTTGGTGGCGGCGATGAGGTCTTCGATCGTGCAGCGCACGTCGCCCACGAGCGGCACGTCGGGGCGGCGCACCTTGCCCATCTCGGCTGGGTCGATGTCGGCGTGGATGATCTTGGCGTCGGGGGCGAAGGCGCCGACGCGACCCGTCACCCGGTCGTCGAAGCGGGCGCCGAGGGCGACGAGCAGGTCGGCCTTCTGCATGGCGGTGACCGCCGTGTAGTTGCCGTGCATGCCCGGCATGCCGAGACACAGCTGGTGGCCGTCGGGGAACGCGCCGCGGGCCATCAGCGTCGTGACGACCGGGATGCCCGTGAGCTCGGCGAACTCCTTGAGCGCTTCGGCGCCGCGCGACTTGAGGACGCCGCCACCGACGTAGAGCACCGGCTGGCGCGCTTCGGCGATCATGCGCGCCGCGGCGGCGATCGCCTCGGTCTCGGCGTGCATCTGCACCTTGTAACCGGGCAGGCCCGCTTCGAGTTCGGAGTCGCTCGGCCAGTACCACTCCATCGCCGAGTTCGGGTTCTTCGGATCCACGATGTCCTTCGGGATGTCGAGCAGCACCGGGCCGGGGCGGCCCGTCTGCGCGATGTGGAACGCCTCGCGCACGGCCCGGGGAATGTCCGCCGCGCTCGTCACCAACTCGTTGTGCTTGGTGACCGAACGCGTGATGCCGACGGTGTCGCACTCCTGGAACGCGTCGGTCCCGATCGCGGCGGTCGACACCTGGCCGGTGATGACCACCATCGGGATCGAGTCCATGTAGGCGTCACACAGCGGGGTGACGATGTTCGTCGCCGCCGGGCCACTCGTCACCATGGCGACGCCCGGGCGGCCCGTCACGTGGGCGTAGCCCTCGGCCATGTGACCGGCACCCTGCTCGTGGCGCACGAGGATGTGGCGGATCGGGCTGTCGATGATCGGGTCGTACACCGGCAGGATGCACCCGCCGGGCAGGCCGAAGATCGTCTCGACGCCTTCGAGCTCCAACGCTCGGATCAGTGCTTGTCCGCCGTTCATCTGTTCGGACTTCATCGGGGGTTCCTTTACTGGGGCTGAGAAAACAAAAACGGCCTCCCGAGTGGGAGACCGTGTAGCGAAGCGCGCGTTATGCAGTCGGCGTCCGCTACGTACCTACTACGAGAATTCGGCTGAACTGCGACATGGCCCCGAGAGCGTAGCGCATCCCCACCCCAATGTGAACTGGGCGCGTCAGATGCCGCCTCGCGACACCTGGCGCTCCCAGAACCCGCCGCCCTCCCGAACTGGGCGCGTCAGATGCTGCCTCGCGACACATGGCGCGCCCAGAACCCGCCGTTAGGCCGGATTGCGACACATGGCGCGCCCAGAACCCGCCGTTAGGCCGGATTGCGACGCAGCTTTCGGGCGATCTCGCGACCGTTACGCCATTGCTCGATGACTGCGTTGCGGTCGTGCCACACGTCGAACTCTTTGAACTGCTCCACGTGGAAGCCTGCGGCGTTCAACCGCTCGATTCGCTTGGCGTCGGACTCGCGATCCAGTGGCGCAGTGTGAAACAGGTCGCTCTGGATCTCGCCGATCAACGGAAGGTCGGGGTCCGTGAAGTCGACGCGCCCGATCCATGCCGCGTGATCGCCGACATCGCGCTGCTTTCGCGGCTCCGGGAAGCCGGCGTCCACGATCAATTGCAGGAACCGACCTTCGAGATTGCTCTCGGGTGGTTGCCAGTCGATCGGATGACGGACGAGATAGGCGCGCATGAAGACGGTGCCGTTCCGGCCGCGCTTGCACCACTCGGCGCTCATCGCCGCGAGGTCGGCCCCCGACGTCAGTCGACGCGCCCACGCGTTGTTGATGACCCGCTCGAGGCGCAGTTCGTGGATCTTGCCCTCGTTGGCCTTGTCGAACAGCGCCCGCGTGGGCGATACGACCGGAAGGTCGTTCAGCAACAGTCGGTGATGTTCGGGCCACAGACGAGACCGGTGATAGACGGATCGAGCGTCGATCGGCACGATCAGCTGCGGTCGATTGTGCGTCACGTGGATCGGCCGCAACTCGAACCCGGGCAGCTTCCAGAGCGCGAGGGCAGTGTCGTGCGACAGAGCCGCGCCCGCGCCGGCGTCGAAGAGCGCAATCCACGCGTCGCGTTCGAACGTCTCGGGCGCACCCGTCAGGACCAATACCCGCGGGCTCACCATCGACCACTCACCCGACCTGACGCGACGTTCGAGAAGGTGGCCAGCGAGGCCGACAGTCCGAGCCAAACGCACGCTCGTCACGCCGGCTGTCTTCGCAGCCAGTTCGCGCGCCGCTCGATCCTCTTCTCGCACGTCCCAAGTCTGTCGAGGGGGTGTAACACCGAACCCTGACCGCTGCCCTTCGTCCGGAACTGGGCGCGTGAGGCGCCGTCGAGCGACACCTGACGCGCCCAGTTCGGGGAGGTTTGTTGGTCAGTGCATGCCGGCGCCGAGGATGGCGGGAGCGGCCGTCGCCCGCATGCGGCGCAGCACGCGGGTGGTGACGGGGACGGCGTCGGGGTGGACGCCGCCGTTGCCGTCGACCGCCGCCTGCCACGCGGCGGCCCGCTCGGCGCGCACCGCCTCGTCGCGCAACTCCTCGCAGTCGAGGCGGTCGGTGTTGAGGTCGACGACGATGGTGTCGCCGTCGTGGATCAGCGCGATCGGACCCCCGAGAAACGCCTCGGGCCCGACGTGGCCGATGACGAGGCCGACGGATCCACCGCTGAAGCGGGCGTCGGTCATCAAGGCGATCGTGATGTTGCGCTGGCGGCACAGCGTCGTGATGCGCGACGTGGGGTCGAGCATCTCGGGCATGCCGGGCGCGCCGCGCGGGCCTTCGTAGCGGATGACGACCATGTCGCCGTCCTGGAAGTCGTCGGGCGACTCCTCGAGCGCGGCGATGAGCGACGCCTCGCGTTCGAACACGCGTGCCCGGCCGACGAACCGACCCTCGACGATGCCGCTCTCGACGCCGGCGACCTTCAGAATCGCTCCCCCTTCAGGCGCCACGTTGCCCGACAGCAGCCGCAGCCCACCGGTCGGCTTGAAAGGGTTTGTCAACGGCAGCACGACCTTCCCGTCGGGGGCCGGCGGGGCGAGACGCGCCACCTGCTCGGCGAGCGTCTCGCCCGTGCAGGTGATCGTCGAGCCGTCGAGCCAGCCACCGTCGAGGAGTTCCTTGACGACGACGGGCACGCCGCCGGCTCCGTCGAGGTCGTACATCGAGAACGTGCCGAAGGGCCGCATGTTGACCAGCACCGGCAGCCGGTGCGACAAGTCGTTGAACTCGGCCTGGGTCATCACCTCGGTCCACAGGTCGATGCCCGCGGCGCGGGCGATCTCGACGCTGTGGAGTGCGACGTTGGTCGAGCCGCCCATCGCCATCGCCACGGTCATGGCGTTGCGCAGCGAGCTCGGCGTGACGATGTCGCGCGGCCG
This sequence comes from Acidimicrobiales bacterium, assembly GCA_035546775.1. Lineage (NCBI taxonomy): Bacteria > Bacillati > Actinomycetota > Acidimicrobiia > Acidimicrobiales > Acidimicrobiales bacterium. Next base: position 8,951 of record DASZWD010000010.1, on the reverse strand, counting down.
GATGCCCTTGTCGGTCATCGCCCGCAGGCACTCCACGAGTTGCGCGGGGAATTCCTTCGTGCGGCGCGTGTCGTCGGACGCCGGCGAAATCATGTGCAGCGGTTCCATGCCGAGCACGCCGATGAAGGTCTGCATCGTGTTGTACGTGAACATGCCGCCGCAGCTGCCCTGGCCGGGACACGCGTGCAGCGCGACGCGCTCGCGCAACTCCGCGTCGGGATCGCCCGCGACCTGAAAGCCCGAGATGATGTCGAGGGCCTCGTTCGTCTTCGGGTCGCGACCCGGCTTGATCGTGCCGTCCGACAGGATCACCGCGGGCGCGTTGTATTCGAGTACCGCCGCCAGCGTGCCGACGGGCGGCTTGTCGCAGGCGACGACGGCGACCACGCCGGCGACGTCGTTGGCGCGCAGGTGTACGTCGGTGGCGTCGTTCACGAGCTCCCGGCCGATTAGTGAGTACCGCATGCGCTCCGTGCCGTTGAGTTGGCCGTCGGAGACGCCGAGGGTGAACGCCGGTGCGATCAGCCGCACCGGCATGTCGTCCGCCGCGATCGCCTCGGCCATCGCCTCGAACACCGCCGTGACCTTCTCCTGCACGCCGAGGTAGCACTGGCTGTCGCCGAGCGTTCCCATTACCGCCCATACCGGGTCATGAATCTTCTCGGGGCGCTGCCCCAAGAACGTTGCCGTGCCGACGCGCTGCGCGTCACGGCCGGGGTTTTCGGAGGTGAATCGGTCCGCCATGCCGTTGAGGGTAGTTTTCGGTGGTGGGCGCGGCCGACGTCGGATTCGAAGATGTCGTCGTCGCCGACGGGGTGCGCAAGCTGTGGGGCGAAACCGTCGCGCTCGACAACGCCACCTTTCGCGTCGGCCCCGGCGTCACTGGCCTGCTGGGCGCCAACGGCTCGGGCAAGACGACGACTCTCGGCTTGCTTCTCGGCATGCACGCGCCCGACGCCGGCACCCTCACCGTGCTCGGCCTCGACCCGGCGACGCAGGGTGCCGAGATCCGCGGACTCGTCGGGTACGCCCCCGAGCACGACAGCCTGCCGCCCGACGTCGCCGCCTACGAGGTTGTCACCCACCTCGCCGAGCTGCGCGGCTTGCCGCGCCGCGAGGCCGCCGGCCGCGCCAGCGACGTGCTGTTCGAACTCGGCCTCGGCGAGGAGCGCCTTCGCCCGGTCGGCACCATGTCGACGGGCCAGCGCCAGCGGGTGAAGCTGGCGCAGGCCATTGCTGCGGACCCGCAGCTCGTCCTGCTCGACGAGCCGACCAACGGTCTCGACCCGATGCAGCGCGAAGAGATGCTGCGCCTCGTGCGCCGCGTCGCCGACGAGCTCGGCATTCACGTGCTGCTGTCGTCGCACCTGCTCGAAGAAGTCGAGCGCGTCGCCGACGCCGTCGTCATCCTCGATCACGGCCGCACCGTCGCCACCGGCAACCTCGCCGACCTGGAAGCGGGCAACGGTGCGATCGAGGTCATGGTCACCTTCGACGGCGACACCGACAAGTTGATGTCGTCGTTGAAGACGAAACGCGTCAGCGCCCGCGCCCTCGAAGGCGGCGGCCGCGTGCTCGTCACGATCACCAATGGCGCGACGTACGACAAGGTGCGCGACGCCGTCGTCACCAGCAAGGTGTCGCTGCGCAGCCTGAAGCGCCAGCGCGAGACGCTCGAGGACGTGTTCTTCGCCGCCAGCGAGCCCGAGGGCGCCGAGGTATGAGCGAAGCCCGTCTCATCGACACCGGCTACCACCGCTATGACGGGCCGCGTCTCGGCGAATGGCACTCCACGGTGGCGTTATGGAAGCACACGCTGCGGCGCATCTTCGGCCTCGGTCGCCCGGCGCGCTGGAAGCTGTTGCCGATCGCCAGCGTCGCCATTGCGTATGTCCCCAACATCGTGTTCGTCGGCGTGACCGCGCTCATCCCCGACGATCGCCTGCGCAACTCCGTCCTCCCCGGCTACGCCTTCACCTACGGCTTCATCACGGCCGCTATCGCGCTGTTCGTGATTTTCGTCGCCCCCGAAGCGATCTGCCCCGATCGCCGCAGCGGCATTCTCAGCCTCTACCTGGCGACGCCGCTTACGCGGTCGCGCTACATCGCAGCGAAGGGCGCAGCGGTGTTCACCGCGCTACTGACCGTCACGCTCGGACCCGCGTTGCTGTACCTGATCGGCCTGGCGGCACAGAACGCCGGCCCGCACGGTTTCGGTAGCTTCATGTCGACGCTCGGCAAAATCGTCGTCGTGGGCGTGGTTATGGCGGCCTACTTCGCCGCCTTCTCCGTCGGCGCCAGCAGCCTCACCGACCGCAAGGCCGTGGCCGCCGCCATCATCTTCTTCTTCTCCCAGGCCGTCGGCGTCGCCACCGGCGTGCTGGTGTCGTCGTTCGACGCCCCGAAGTGGCTCGTCGGGTTCTCACCCAACGCCGCCCCGATCGGCTTTGCCGTCAACATGTTCCACCAGGGCAACAACTTCCGCATCGACAACTACATCGTTCCGATGAGCGCGTTCGCGTCGGCGGTGGCCTTGTGGGCGGTCGTTGGTGCCGCCATCGCCTGGTTCCGCTACACGCGACTGCGGGTGACGCGATGAGCGATCCGGTTGTCGAGTTCGACGGCGTTTCCAAGTTCTTCGGCGGCGTCGTCGCGGTCAGCGATTGCAGCTTCACCATCGAGCCCGGCGTCACCGCGCTGCTCGGCCCGAACGGCGCGGGCAAGTCGACGGTGATGCGGATGCTGTGCGGGCTCGCCGCTCCCTCGCGCGGCACGGTCCGTCTCCTCGGCAAGGACCCGCGCGGCGCGGTCGACGTGTTCCATCACCTCGGTCTCGTGCCCCAGCAGGAAGTCGTGCCCGAAGTGCTGAGCGCCCACGAGTTCGTGACGTTGAGCGCGGAACTGTCGCAAGTGAAGGGCGCGGAGACGGCGGCGCGGCGCGCTCTCGGCCTCGTCGAGCTCGACTCGGACGACCCGCGCCCGGTGCGCACGTACTCGAAGGGCATGCGCCAGCGGGTGAAGGTCGCCGCTGCGCTCGTCCACGACCCCGACATCATCGTGCTCGACGAACCGCTCGAAGGCCTCGACCCGCGCCAGCGCCGTCACATGATCAACCTGTTCACCCAACTCGGCGAGCAGGACCGCACCGTCATCGTGTCCTCACACGTGCTCGACGAGATCGAACGGCTGGCATCGCGCGTGCTCGTCATGGGCAAGGGTCGCCTGCTGGCCGTCGGCGACTTCCACGCCATCCGCGAGCTCATCGACGACCGACCGCACAAGCTGCGCGTCGTCACCGACAAACCGCGCGAGCTCGCCGCGGGGATCATGGCCGACGGCGGTGTCGTCGGCGTCTCGATCCTGCGCGGCAACGTGGTGGTCGACACCAGTGACGTTGCCGTGTTCCGCTCGTCGGTGGCGAGCATCGCCAAGCGGGCGGATGCCCGCCTGATGGAGGTCGTGCCGCTCGACGACGACCTCGAAAGCGTCTTCCGCTACTTGGTGGGTGCGTCGTGATCGGTCGCGTCGCCACCCTGGTCGCCCGCACGCAGCTGACGCGCGGACGGCTGATCGCGCTCATCGCCATCGGCGCCTTCGCGGTGTTCCTCGGCCTCGCCATCGGCAAGGGCACCGGCACGCGGCAAATCTCCGACACGCTCGACATGACGCAGGGCTACGGCCTGCAACTCCTCGCACCGGTGGTGTCGCTGGTGCTGGCCTCGGCCGCCCTCGGCGACTTCGTGGACGACCGCACCCTCGTCTACTTATGGCTGCGCCCGGTGCCCCGGTGGCAGATCAGCCTCGGCGCGGCGCTCGCCAGCATCGGCACCGCGCTGCCGCTCGTCGTCATCCCCGTCACCCTGTCGGCCTACCTCGGCTCGGGTGATCCGACGGTTGCGGCCGGCGCCGCCGCCGCCTCGGTCGTCGCGACGCTCGGCTACGCCGGGCTGTTCCTCGCCCTCGGGTTCAAGGTACGACGCGCGCTCGTGTGGGGCCTCGCCTACATCCTGATCTGGGAAGGCTTCCTGGCGCGATCGGTGAGTTTCTGCGCCCGGTTGTCGATCAGCGTCTACGCCCGCTCGCTACTGGCCCACATCGCCGACGGCGAACTCCCGAAGCATTCGTCGACGGCGACCGCCGCGGTGCTGTGGCCGCCGATCGTGGCGGTGATCGCCATCGTCGTCACCGCCCGCTGGCTCCAGACGACCGAAGTCGCCTGAACCGGCCCGCAACTAAAACGACCGGCCCCACTTCATTGTGGGAGCCGGTCGTTTTCTCGCTGTCTCGGACTGGAGAGGGGGAGCAGTCCGATGAGGCGGGTGATGCAGTTGCGACTTGTGCTGCTAAGCGGTGCGACGAACCATCCCGACGACGCTGTCGAGAGGGATGACACAGCGGCAGGCGCCGGCGGTAACAGCGACCTCGTCGTCGCTGCACCAGTCGACATGCCCGTCGACGAGTTGACCATCGAGGCAGGCGACCTGGACGTTGCGACCGATCATCCTGCGGGCGGTTGAACGCTGGAGTTCAAGCATGGGGTTCGCCTCCTCGGCGGGCCAAGAAATCTCTTCGATGTTTGAACTATCGGTGTTTCTTGTGCGTTCTTCTATGCCCCAACAGAGTCTTTTTTGGGTAGTTGTTGTGACTAGTCCGATTGCCGCCCAACTTGAGATCGTTGACCGAGATCTCAACCGCGTGACCACCGCAGGCGATCACTGACCGGCAGCGGCTTCGACCGGTCAGTTACTGCGGCGTGAGTGGCTAACCCGCGGCGCGGCGGCCTGCCGGGCGGCGGCGCCGGAAGGACTGGGTGAGGGAGGGAGGCGTCCAGCCGGAGTCCGCCGCGTTGAGGTTGGTGCCGGGCGGGATGAGTGCGTCGAGGGCGTCGAGGACGTCGTCGCTGAGTTCGACGGAGACGCCGGCGAGGATGTCGGTGAGTTGGTCCATCGTACGCGGGCCGATGATCGCCGCGGTCACCGCGGGATGGCTGACGACGAAGGCCATCGACAAATGCGTGAGCGACACGCCGGCGTCGGCGGCGATCTTCTCGAGGGCGTCGACGAGTTCGAGCTTGCGCTGGTTCTCGGGCAGCGAGAAGTCGAAGCGCCCCGGCACCCGCGCGGCGCGACCACCTGTGGGCTGCGGGTCGCCCTTGCGGTACTTGCCCGTCAGCCAACCGCCGGCGAGCGGGCTCCACGCGATGACGCCCATGCCGTAGCGCTCGCACGTCGGCAGCACAGAGGTCTCGATGCCGCGGGCGAACAGCGAGTACGGCGGCTGCTCGCAGGTGAAGCGTTCGCGGTTGCGGCGCTCGGCGGTCCACTGCGCCTCGACGATCTCTTCGGCGGGGAACGTCGACGAGCCGGCGATGCGGATCTTGCCTTGATGGATGAGATCGCTCAGCGCGCCGAGCGTCTCGTCGATGTCGGTGCCCGGAACGGGACGGTGGATCTGGTACAGGTCGATGTAATCGGTCTGGAGTCGCCGCAGGCTGTTCTCGACCTCCTGGATGATCCAGCGGCGCGACCCGCCCGCCATGTTCGGGTCCTTGCCCATCGGCATGTAGAACTTCGTCGCCAGCACGACGGAATCGCGTCGGCCGGCCAACGCCTTGCCAACGATCTCCTCGGACTCACCGGCGGAGTACACGTCGGCGGTGTCGACGAAGTTGATGCCGGCGTCGAGCGCGGCGTGGATGATCTTGATCGAGTCGTCGTGGTCCGGATTGCCCCACGCGCCGAACATCATCGCCCCCAAGCAGTACGGCGTGACCTGGATCCCTGTGCGGCCGATCGAGCGGTAATTCATGCGGTCCTCCGTGTCAAGACTTGAACTTTTTGTTCCGGGGCGTACACCAAACATATGAGCTATGCGTGGTCTCCTGATGAGCCCACCGTCGACGCTGCCGATGTCGACGCCTCCTTCGACGAGGACATACTCGCCCTCCACGCCGACCGCCACTTATTCGACGAACTGACGCCGCTCGAGCGCGAGGTGATCGTCAAGCGCTTCGGCCTGGAGGGCAACATCCCGCACCGCCTCCTCGACCTGGAGACGGAGCTGCACCTGAGGCGGAGCGAATTGCGGGCGGTGCAGCTCAGCGCCCTCGGCAAACTGCGCACCCACCTGACTTAGTCCGGCGCGGGGCTTGCGCCGAGGCAGGCCTCAGCCACGACGAACCAGTCGCGCATCGAACCGACTTTGTGCGGCTCGCCGAGGCCGATCAGCGCCGTGCTCACGCGTTCGATCGTCCCCCACTCCCACACCGCCTGCGGGTCACACCCTGTCGCACGTGCGAGACGCGCGCAGCGCCGCTGCGCCGCCGCCAGTGGATCACCACCGACGAGCAACTCGCTGCTCCACTCCCGCATCGGCACCGCGAGGTCGGCGGCGCGTTCGCCGACGAAGGGATCAGGGTCGATGAACTTGTAGCCGCCGTGATTGTCGGACAGCGCGTTCCACATGTGGGCGTCGCCGTGCAACACGACGGCGGTGTCGGCATCGAACGCCGCGCCGCGCGCCTCGGCGAAACCGACGGCCTCGTCGATCACCGCGCGGGCGCACGGCTCTCCGTGCTCGCGCCATTTGCGCGGCAGGAACTCGACGAACCACTCGCACTTGCGCGCCGCGGTCCACAACGACGGCGGCGGCGTCAGGCCGATGTCCCACGCCACCAGCAACAGTTCGCACAGCGCGTCGTTCCACTCGTCGACTGACCCGCCGTTGTCGACCATCTTCGGACCGAGGCGCTCCAGCAGGAACGCCTGGCGGGCGTCGTCGTGGCGCAGCAACTCGACGTACGCTCGACCGTGGCCCGCGAGGAGCACGTCGCGCTCGGCGGCGTAATCGCCTTCGGCTTCGCCCAGCGCCGGTAACACTTTCAGCACGCAGTCGCGCCCCGACTCGTCGCGCGCCGCGAACACGAGGGCCACCGTCCCACCCGTCATGCCCTCACCGAGCGTGAGACGCCACTCGTCTGCAATATCGTGCGCCAATGACGCAAGCGCTGCCGCACTGGGATCTGTCGGATCTGTACCCGTCACTCGACTCACGAGAGTACGCGGCGGCGCGTGAAGCCTTCGGCGCCGAAGTCATCCGCCTCGAAGCGCTCTTCGACGACAAGCACATTCGCGGCGGCGACGCGCTCCCGGTCGACGACGAGACCGTCGCCGCGTTCGAGGAGGCGCTCGACGGTGCCAACGGCGTGCTGAACCAGCTGCGGACGGTCAACGCCTACATCTCGTCGTTCGTCACGACCGACGCCCGCGACGACGCCGCCCAGGCCGAACTCTCCGGTCTTCAGAAGGACGCGGCGCGCCTCGGCAAGCTGCGCACGCGCCTCGACGCCTACGTGGCGCGCTTCGACACCGCCGCGCTGGTGAAGGCGTCGACCGTGGCGTCGGACCACGCGTTCCCGCTCGAGCGGGCGTCGCTGCGGGCGTCGCATCAGATGACCGAATCCGAAGAGGCGCTGGCGTCGGACCTCAGCCTCACGGGCAGCGCCGCCTGGTACCGCATGTACAGCGACGTGACGGCGCGCATCACCGTCCCCGTCGACCTGCCCGACATCGGCACCAAGGAACTGCCGATGGCCCAGGTGCGGGCGCTGGCGATGGACGCCGATCGCGCCACGCGCCAAGCCGCCTACGCCGCCGAGATCGCCGGCTGGGAGCAGTGGTCGGTGCCGATCGCCGCCGCGCTGAACTCGATCAAGGGCGAGGCGGCGACGCTCAACGCCCGACGCGGCTTTACCAACGCGCTCGAGCCGGCGTTGCTGATGAACAACGTCGAGGCCGAGACGCTTGCGGCGATGCAGGCGGCGGCGGTCAAGTCGTTCCCCGACTTCCGTCGCTACATGGACGCCAAGGCCAAGCTCCTCGGCGTCGGCGAGCACCTCGCCTTCTACGACCTGTTCGCGCCCGTCGCCAGCGGCGCCGACGCGGCGGTCGACTGGGATGGTGCCACCGCCGCAGTGCAGGACGCGTTCGGCGGCTACTCCCCCGCGCTGCGCGGCCTCGCACAACGGGCGCTGGAGGAGAAGTGGGTCGACGCCGAGATCCGCGAGGGCAAGGGCGGTGGCGCGTTCTGCATGTCGGTCGACGGCGACCGCAGCCTCGTGCTGCTCAACTTCAACGGCACCTTCGACAGCGTGCAGACACTGGCACACGAACTCGGCCACGCGTATCACAACACGCAATTGGCCAACCGCACGCCGTACCAGCGCGCCACGCCGATGGCGCTGGCGGAAACGGCGTCGATCTTCTGCGAGACGGTCATGGTCGAGCACGGGCTCAAGCACGCCGACGATTCGGCGCGGCTGAACATTCTCGAGATCGACCTGCAGGGCAGCTGCCAGGTCGTCGTCGACATCCACTCGCGCTTCTTGTTCGAGCAGGCGATGTCGGACAAGCGCAAGGAGCGTGCCCTGTCGGTGGCCGAGTTGTGCGAACTCATGGCCGACGCCCAGGCGCACACCTATGGCGAAGCGCTGTCGGTCAACCATCCCTACATGTGGGCGGCCAAACCGCACTACTACGGGAGCGCCTTCTACAACTGGCCGTACTGCTTCGGTCTGCTGTTCGGCATCGGGCTGTACGCGTCGTACCGCGAGGATCCCGACAAGTTCCGTGCCGGCTACGACGACCTGCTGTCGACCACCGGCCTCGGCAGCGCCGCGGACCTCGCGGCGCGTTTCGACATCGACGTCACCGACGAAGCGTTCTGGACGGCGTCGCTCGACGTGGTGCGCGCTCGCATCGACGAGTTCTGCCGGCTCGCCGGCGCGTGAGCTTCGAGGAGTCCTACCTCGGGCAGTTGCGCCAGGTCATCGGCGCGCGCCTCGTCCTCGTTCCCGGCGTCATGGTCGTCGCCCAGGACACCGCGGGTCGCGTGCTGCTCGGCCGCCGCGGCGACACCAACACCTGGGGCTTGCCCGCGGGTCACGCCGAGGT
>DASZWD010000009.1 GCA_035546775.1 Acidimicrobiales bacterium | reverse complement strand
ACCACGTGGTTGAGGGCGACGCCACCTGACGAGGTGTTGGCCACGACGTGGTCCAGCGTCTTCTGATCCCGCGAGAACGCGTACAGCGCGAGCGGCTTGTCACCCGCGTTGACGCGTGCGATCGCGTCGTCCACGTCGCCGACGCCGATGACCGGCAGCAGCGGGCCGAAGATCTCCTCCGCCATGACCGGCGCGTCGGCGGCGACGTCGGCCAGCAGCGTCGGTTCGATGTAGCGGTCCGCCGCGTCGGTGCGGCCGCCCGACACGACCGCCGCGCCCGTCGTCATCAGTCCCGTGAGGCGGCTGAAGTGGCGGTCGTTGACAATACGGGCGTAGTCGGAACTCTGCTGCGGATCGGCGCCGTACATCGCGCCGATCGCCTTGACCATGCGGTCGGTCAACTCGTCGCGCACGGCCTCGTGCACGAGGATGTGGTCCGGCGCCACGCAGGTCTGGCCGGCGTTGAGGAACTTGCCCCAGACGATGCGGTTGGCCGCCACCTTGAGGTCCGCGTCGCGGTCGACGATGACCGGGCTCTTGCCGCCGAGTTCAAGCGTGACCGGCGTGAGGTGCTCGGCGGCGGCGCGCGCCACGATGCGACCGACGTGGCCGTTGCCCGTGTAGAAGATCGTGTCCCAGCGCTCGCGCAGTAACGCTTCGCTCTCGGGAATCCCACCTTCGACGAGAGCGATGGCGCTCGGGTCGAGATACTGCGGGGCCAGCCGCGCCAGCGCCGCGCTGCACGCCGGCGCCAACTCGCTCGGCTTGCCGACGACCGCGCAGCCCGCGGCGATCGCCGATGCCATCGGGATGAGCAGCAACTGGATCGGATAGTTCCACGGCGCGATCACGAGGGCGACGCCGAGGGGTTCGCGCACGATGCGACCCGTCGCCGGCTGCACCGTCATCGGCAGGCGGACCTTCTCGTCGGCCGTCCACTTGTCGAGCTTGCGGTTGAGCAGCTTGATCTCGCTGCGGGTGAAGGCGAGGTCGGTGAGCCAGCCTTCGATCGACGGCTTGCCGACGTCGGCTTGGAGGGCGGCGACGAACTCGTCTTCGTTCTCGACGAGCATCTTCTCCATCTGCGACAGCTGCGCGTGGCGCCACGCGAGTGGACGCGTCACGCCGGCGTTGAACGTCGTCCGGAGCTCACCCACCAGGCCGCTGAAGTCGAGCGTGGCCCGGGCGTCGTCGAGCGTCGTCATGGGCTAGAGGCTACGCCCGTACTGCTTGGCCAACGATTCGATGACTCCGACACACTCGTCGGCCGTCTCGGCGATGATCTCGGCGACGGGGCGCACGGCGTCGATGCGGCCCATGACCTGGCCGCCGAGTGCGATGCCGGCTTCCATGTCGCCGCCGAAGTACAGCTTCATCGCGTCGCCGAAGGCGGCCATCGGTTCGCCTTCGACGTCGAACTCGAGGGCGTTGGTGCGCTCGGTGCGCAACGCCCGCATCGCCATGCGCCCGGCGCGGCCGAGCACGACGGTGTCGGTCTCCTGCGCGGCGACGATGGCGTCCTTCCAGTTCTGATGGACGGGCGACTCCGCCGCGCTCACCATGCGCGTGCCCATCTGCACGCCTTCGGCACCGAGGGCGAGCGCGGCCGCCATCGTCGGGCCGTCGACGATGCCGCCCGCCGCGATGATCGGCACGTCGACCTTGGAACGCACCAACGGCAGCAGCACCATCGACGCCACCGGACGCGGGTTCTTGAACCCACCGCCCTCGCCGCCCTCGACGATCAACCCGTCGACGCCGGCGTCCACGGCTTTGAGCGCACCGGCGAGCGTCGGCACCACGTGGAAGACGGTGAGGCCGGCTTCCTTCAACACCGACGTGTACTTCGTCGGGCTGCCGGCCGACGTCGTCACGAACTTCACGCCCTGCTCGATCACGAACTCGGCGATCGCCGGGTCGCGCACGAAGGCTTGGGCGATGTTGACGCCGAAGGGCTTGTCGGTGAGATCGCGCATCTTGCGGATCTCTTCCTTCACGATCTCGAGTTCGCCCGAACTCGTCTCGATGATCCCCATGCCGCCGGCGTTGGACACCGCGGAGGCCAGCTGCGAGCGCGCGATCCAGCCCATCGGTGCCTGCACGATCGGGAACTCGACGCCGAGCATTTGGGTAACGCGATTGTCGAAGCGCATGCCAGCATGTTCGCATGGCGAACCCTGATCCCGCGGCGCTCGAAGAGCTCGAAGAGTTGCGCGCCAGCATCGACAACCTCGATGCCGCGCTGATTCATCTGCTCGCCGAGCGCTTCAAGTGCACGCAGCGCGTCGGTCGCCTCAAAGCAGCTCAGGGGATGCCGTCACAGGACCCGGCGCGCGAGAAGCGTCAGGTGGCGCGCCTGCGCGCCCTGGCCGAGGACGCCCAGCTCGACCCCGAGTTCGCCGCCAAGCTGCTCGACTTCATCATCGCCGAGGTCATCCGGCACCACGAAGCCCTCCAGGGGTGACGGCGCGGCTGTTCATAATGTGCGGCCTGCCGGGTGCGGGCAAGACAACCCGCGCCAAGGAGCTCGCGGCCGAACACGACGCGGTGCGCATGACACCTGACGACGTCCTGGTCGACCTCTGGGATCAGGAGGCGCGCGCGGCGCTCGAAGCAGCAATGTGGGACGAGGCGCAGGCGCTGCTGGCCGCGGGCACCAATGTCGTCATCGACTTCGGATCCTGGGCCCGCGCCGAGCGCGACGTCCTGCGCGAGGGCGCCCGCCGCATCGGTGCCGAAGTCGAGCTGTGTTACCTCGACCTTCCGCTCGACGAACTCGCCCGCCGCGTCGAACTCCGCAACCGCGAGGGCATCACGCGGGCCCACCTCGAGGAGTGGCAGCACGTCATTGAAATCCCCACCGAACAGGAGGTATCTATGTTCGACAACGCACCTCCCCCCTAAGCCAATCTGGCGGACTTAGGACCGTGATCCGCGTCGTTTCACGGTCGTAACTCCGCCAATCGCGAGGTGGGGTGCGATGAGGGAGTTACGAACGACCAGCGCGGTGCTGAGGAGCGGCACGACCAAGAGTGAGATTGCCTGGGCGATTCAAAAGGGACGCTGGACGCAGGTCATCCACGGCGTGCTCGGCCGAGGACCCGAACCACCCACCAAACTCGACATAGCGAGAGCGACCGCGCTCGTGACGGACGGGACGTGCCACGGTCTCGTGGCGGGAGAGCTCCACGGGTTCGACAACGTCCGAGCGGGCGGTCCCGAAGTGTGGGTGCCCCGATCGTGTCGCAGCGAGCGTGCCGGGGTGAAGCGGAAGCTGCACCTGCCGCGCGAGACCGTCACCCTGCACCAGGTTGCGTGCACGACCGCGGCCGACACGTTGCTCGAACTCGCCGACCGCCTCGAAGACGACCCGTGGGAGCAGGCGCTCGAGTTCTGTCTACGCACACAACGCGTCGCGCCCAGCGTCGTCGCGTCGTGGCGCCACGCACGCGTCCGGCGCGTGCTCGACATTCGGGGCATCGAGGTTCCGCCGACCGACTCGCTGCTCGAAACCCTCGCGGTCCAGCTCATTCGCCGCGGCGGGCTGCCAACACCCGTGCGCCAATACCGCATCGTCGATCCGCACACGGTCCGCACCCTCGCCCGCTGCGACTTGGTGTGGCCCGCGCTCGGGATATTCGTCGAACTCGACGGCCAGCAGCACAAGGACCAGCCGGTGTACGACGCCGTGCGCCAGAACCTGATCGTGCGCATCACCGGCTGGCGCCCGATCCGGCTGACCTGGGACCAGGTGACGCTCTGGCCGACGGCCAGCGTCCGGGAGCTGGCGGACTTACTGCTCCCTAATAGTTTGGTATCCTAACTATGTGGATGACGAACTGATTTCTGCCGTGCGCGCCGTGGCGTTCGCCAGCCGGAGCCTGGAGCGGGCGCTCGAACAGATGACGCTGCCGCAGTACCGCGTGCTGACACTGATCATCAACAGCCCCGAACGGGCGAGCCGCATCGCACGCGGCGCCGACGTCACCCGGCCGTCGCTCACCGGCCTGCTCGACGGGCTCGTCGCCAAGGGGTGGGTCGCCCGCTCCGAAGTGGACGGGGACCGCCGCGGCGTGTCGCTCGCCATCACGCCCGCCGGTGAACGCGCCTACACCGAGGCGCAGGCCGCCATGGCCGCCGGCATTAAGGATCTCCTCGACGGCGCCGATAGGAAGACCGCGCGGCGGGCGCTCGACGGGCTGGTCGCGCTTCACGAAGCGCTAGTCGCTCGACGTGATCGGAGCGCGGCATGAGCGCCGTCACCGCGCACACCCGCCCCGTTCCCGAACCCGGCCCCAAGGGCGCGGGCTGGATCCGGCGGATGTGGCCGTTCCTCATGGCGCACAAGCGCAACGTGCTGCTGGCATTCGGTGTCGCCATCGTCGGCCAGGGCGTCGCCGCCGCCGTGCCGATCATCTCCAAGCAGATCATGGACAACGTGATCCTGCCGAACTCGAAGCCCGCCAACGCGCGGCAGGCGCTGGTGCTCGGTCACCTCCACCGCGAGGCGCTGGCGCCGTGGCTGATCCTGCTGTTCGGCTGCGCCATCGTCACGTTCGCCTTCGCCTTCGTGCGGCGCTACGCCGGCGGGCGCGTCGCGCTCGACGTCCAGTACGACCTGCGCAACGCGGTGTACGAGCGCCTCCAGCGCCTCGACTTCGCCAGCCACGACAACATGCAGACGGGCCAACTCGTCAGCCGCGCGTCGAGCGACACCGCCCTCATCCAAGGCCTGCTCACGATGCTGCCCATCGTGACGGGCAGCATCGTGCTGCTCGTGGTGGCCCTCGGCGCCATGATCTACTACTCACCCGAGCTCACGATCGTGGCGCTGCTGGCGATCCCGCTGTTGTTCTTCGTCGCCATGCGGCTGCGCAAGACGGTCTTCCCGGCGTCGTGGGACGCGCAGCAGCGCGCCGCCGAAGTGGCGGGCGTGGTCGACGAAGCCGTCACCGGCGTGCGCGTCGTCAAGGGCTTCGGCCAGGAGCAGCGCGAGCTCGACGATCTCGTCGACGTCGGCGCCGACCTCTACAAGTCCCGCGTTCGGCTCGTGCGACTCCAGGCGAGGTTCACGCCGACGATGCAGTCGATCCCGGTCCTCGGCCAGGTCGCCGTGTTGGGGTTCGGCGGGTGGCTGGCGCTGCACGGTCACCTCACGGTCGGAACCTTCCTCCTCTTCACCGAGTACCTCACGCAGCTCGTGGCGCCCGTCCGCATGCTGGCCAACCTGCTCGCCATCGGCCAGCAGGCGCGCGCCGGCGCCGAGCGCATCCTCGACATCCTCGACGCCAACCCGATGATCACGGAGAAGGACGACGCCCAGCCGCTCGAACGCGGTGAGGGTCACGTGGTGTTCGACAACGTCACCTTCGGCTACACGGTGAGCGACCCGGTCGTCGACGGCTTCAGCCTCGACGTGGCTCCGGGCGAAACCGTCGCCCTCGTCGGCGCCAGCGGATCGGGTAAGTCGACCGTCGCGCTGCTGCTCCCCCGCTTCTACGACGTGGCGCACGGCTCGATCACCATCGACGGCGTCGACGTGCGCGACGTCACGCTCGACTCCCTGCGCCGCAACGTCGGTGTGGTGTTCGAAGACCCGTTCCTCTTCTCCGACACCCTGCGCGCCAACATCGCCTACGGCAAGCCCGACGCCAGCGAAGAGGAGATCGTGGCGGCCGCCGTCGCCGCCGAAGCCGACACGTTCATCCGTGCCCTGCCGCAGGGCTACGACACCGTCGTCGGTGAGCGCGGGCTGACGCTGTCGGGCGGGCAACGTCAGCGCGTCGCGCTCGCCCGCGCGCTGCTGACCGATCCCAGCGCGCTGGTGCTCGACGACGCCACGTCGTCGATCGACGCCAAGACGGAAGAAGAGATCCACGAGACGCTGCGCCGCCTGATGGCGGGACGCACCACGATCCTCGTCGCCCACCGCCGTTCGACGCTGCGCCTCGCCAGCCGCATCGTGGTGATGGACAAGGGCAAGGTCGCCGACATGGGCACCCACGAGGAACTCATCGAGCGCTCGCACCTGTACCGCGCCCTGCTGGCCGGCCCCGACGAGAACGTGGAAGAAGTCACCGCCGACGAGCCGGTCGAGACACTCCAGATCAACGGCGTCACCGCGTCGGCCTGGCCGCACGAACAGGCGACCGAAGGGCCCCGCGCCAAGGTCACCGCGACCGCGCCGCGCATCGGCGGGCCGGGCGGCGGCGGCGCCGGCGGCTGGGGCGGCTCACTGGCGGCGACGCCCGAGTTGCTCGCCGCGCTCGACAAGTTGCCCTCGGCTAACGACGATCCCCAACTCGACGTGAAGGCGGAGTCGCAGCCGGCGCGTTCGTTCAACCTGCGCCAGTTCGCGACGCCGTATCGCAAGTGGCTCGGCATCGGCTTCGTGCTCGTGGCCGTCGACTCGGTCGTGATGCTGCTCGGGCCCGTCTCGATGCAAAAAGGCATCGACCGGGGAGTGCGGCTGGCCAACCCGCACTTCCTGTGGCTGATGACCGCGTCCTTCTTCGGCCTCGCCGTGACCGACTGGCTCCTCACGATGACCTACACGCTCATCACCGGCCGCACGGCGGAGCGGCTGCTGTACGCGCTGCGCATCCGCATCTTCTCGCACCTGCAACGGATGTCGGTCGACTACTACGACGGCGAGATGGCGGGCCGCATCATGACGCGCATGACGACCGACATCGACGCGTTCCAGACGCTGCTCAGCCAGGGCCTCATCACCGCCATCGTCGCCTTCATGACCTGCATCGGCGTGTTCGTCGTGCTGGTGATCGACGCGCCGCGCCTCGCCCTCGTCGCCGCCGGGTCACTGCCGCCCCTGCTGCTGGCGACGTGGTGGTACCAGCGCAAGTCGTCGGTGGTCTACGCCGAAGCCCGCGACAAGATCGCCGCGGTCAACGCCAACTTCCAGGAAAGCCTCTCGGGCGTGCGCGTGGCGCAGGCCTACACCCGCGAAGACAAGAACATCGCCGGCTTCCGCGGCATCAACAGCGACTACCTCGCCTCACGCGTCAAGTCGCAGCGCTACTTGTCGGTGTACTTCCCCTTCGTGCAGTTCGTCGGCTCGATGACGACCGCGGCGGTCCTCGGCTTCGGCTCGGTGTACGTGCACTCCGGCGCCGTCACCGTCGGCACGATCCTCGCCTTCATCGTCCTGCTCGACCAGTTCTTCTCGCCGATCCAGCAGATCTCGCAGGTCTTCGACTCCTGGCAGCAGGCGGGCGCGTCGCTGAACAAGATCAACGAGCTGATGGCCCTGGAGACAAGTACGCCGGAGGCGGCGGACCCGATCGTGCCCGGCCGCCTTCGCGGCGAGATCACCTTCGAGAACGTGCACTTCAAGTATCCGACGGCGATCAACGAAGCGCTCACCGGCGCCAGCCTGACGATCAAGCCGGGCGAGACGGTGGCACTCGTCGGCGAGACCGGCGCCGGCAAGTCGACGATCGTGAAGCTGGTGGCGCGCTTCTACGACCCGGTCGCCGGCCGCGTGCTCGTCGACGGCCAGGACATCAAAGAGCTGTCGATCACCGGCTACCGCGGCCAGCTCGGCATCGTGCCCCAGGAGGCGTTCCTGTTCACCGGCACCATCCGCGACAACATCGCCTACGGACGCCCCGACGCCACCGACGCCGAGGTCGAAGAGGCGGCGCGCGCCGTGGGGGCGCACGACTTCATCGCCCGCATGCCGCTGGGGTACCTGTCGCACGTGAACGAGCGCGGCCGCAGCCTGTCGGCCGGTCAGCGTCAGCTGATCTCGCTGGCGCGCGCCCGCCTCGTCGATCCCGTCATCCTGTTGCTCGACGAAGCGACCTCGAACCTCGACCTCCAAACCGAGGCGGAGGTGCAGCGGGCGATGGGTGTCGTCGCCGAAGGCCGCACGACGATCCTCGTCGCCCACCGCCTGCCGACAGCCCGCACCGCCGATCGCATCTTCGTCATCGACGACGGCCGGGTCGTCGCGGTCGGCCCGCACGACGAGCTGCTCGAGGCGAGCCCGCGCTACGCCGAGTTGTGGCACAGCTTCGTGTCGGAGGAAGACGAGGTCGCCGCGTAGTCGTATCGTGGCGCCATGACGCTCGACGTCGACACCCTCGTCGATCGGATCCGCGCCGCGTCGGGCGAACACACCCCGCCGCTCGCCGTGCGTGACGTCCTCGACGAGTGCCTCGCCAGCGGCGGACTCGAAGCGGCGTTGCCGCCCGTCACCGAAGGCGGCATCACGACGCTGCACAACACCGCCGACCTCACCGTCCTGCGCGTGGCGTGGACGCCGGGCATCCGCATGGTCCCCCACGACCACAAGGTGTGGGCCGTGATCGGCATGTACGGCGGCGTCGAGGACAACGCGTTCTACCGGCGCGACGCCGAACGCGGTTTG
>DASZWD010000008.1 GCA_035546775.1 Acidimicrobiales bacterium | reverse complement strand
GGTGAGCCGATCAAGTTCCCGAAGCTGCGCACGCTGCCCAAGTCGATGCCGAAGTACGGGCTCAAGACGAAGATGTCGTTCGACCACGTGCCGGCGGCCACGCGCTTCCTGCGCACGATGCACATCGACGAGCTGCCCCAGCTGTTCTTGGTCGTCACCGGCAAGATGTCGCTCGTCGGGCCGCGTCCGAAGATGCCCGACGACGTCGAGCCCGTCGATCCCTTCTACGGCACCAACCGCGTAAAGGTGGCCCAGGGCTGCACCGGGCTGTGGCAGATCAGCCAGGCCAAGACGGACCTGCCGAGCAACCACCCCGAGTACGACCTGTTCTACGTCGCCAACCGCACCCTGCGCATGGACATGTGGATCCTGTGGCGCACGCTGCTGCACGGCCTGCGAGTGGCGAACCTGATCACGCTGGGCGACGTGCCGACCTGGACCCTGGCCAAGACGCCGACACACGTGGCACCGCCGGTCATCGACCTCACGTCGCACGAGGCCGCGACCCTGCGCGCCAACGCCTAGTTACGACGGCGGCGCCAGGCGGGTGACGCCCGCGGCCTCGAAGGCGTCGGCCACCAGCGACGTGAGATGACCCACGAGCGTCTTGCGCGGCATCGTGCGCGTCGAGGACCACCACTCGACGGCGGCGAACACCGCGCCGGGCAGGGCGTGGCCCCACACGTCGCCCATCGCCGGGTCACGCCCGACGGCGAACAGCGACGCCGAGAACGACGACGCGAACATCTCGCCGAGCGCGCTGTTCATGGTGCCGGGGTCGGGCGGGCCGCCGGCTTCGAGCAGGAAGCGGAACACCTCGGGTTCCTTCTCCACGAACGAGCAGAAGATGTTGATGCCCTTGGCCACGGCTTCGCGCAGCGGCACGTCGGGTACGAACACTTCGCCGATCGAGGGCACCAGCGCGGTGGCGAAACGGTCGACCAGCGCGTTGGCGATACCGGTGCGGTCGCCGAAGTGGTCATAGAGGATCGGGCGGCTGACGCCGGCTTCTTCAGCCAGCTCCGACATGGACACGTCGGGGCCGTGTTTGCGAATGGCCACGACGCAGGCGTCGAGCAGCTGATCGCGCCGCTCGGCCGGGTCGACACGGGGCCCGCGGGGTCGGCCTACGCGTCGCTCGCCCGTCACGCGCACCAACGGTAACCTCACCGCATCGCGGAGGCACAAGACGGGGCGGAGCAAGCACGAGAACGGGCGCGCTATCGCCCCGCGCTCGACGGGCTGCGCGCCCTCGCGGTCGTGGCCGTGCTCATGTTCCACAGCGGCTCGAAGAACTTCGTGCCCGGGCTCTATCCCGGCGGCCGCTACGGCGTCGACGTCTTCTTCGTGCTCTCCGGCTACCTGATCACGGGCCTGCTGCTCGCCGAGTACGCCAAGACGGGCACCGTGTCGCTCAAAAAGTTCTACATGCGCCGCGCCCTGCGCCTGCTGCCTGGTCTCGTCCTGCTGATCGGCTACACGGCGTTTGTGGTGGTGGTGGTCGGCCACAACGCCGAAGGACGCTCGGCGTTCATCGCGGTGATCCCGGTCATCTTCTACGTCGGGAACTGGGCGGTGGCGGCCAACGCCAAGCAGGAGGGCCTGTTCGGCCACACCTGGACCCTGGCGCTCGAAGAGCAGTTCTACCTGTGCTGGCCGCCGGTGCTGAAGCGGGCGCTGCGCCGCGACCCGGGCGCCCGCCGCATCGCCGCCGGCCTCGTGATCGCCGTCGTGGCCATCGGCGTGTTCCGCGCCGTCCTCACCGCCGCGAACGTCAGCAACCTCTACCAACCGGTGTGGCGCTTCGACGGCCTCTTCCTCGGCAGCCTGCTGGCGGTGTTCCTCGACCGCATCGACACCGGCGCGCTGCGGGCCCGCTTGCAGTCACCGGCGCTCGGTGCCGCCGCCCTCCTCGTCGTGTTCGGCTTCACGCTCGTGTTGCCGTTCCACACGACGTTCGAGGGCATGGGCGGGCTGAGCTTGTTCCTCGTCGCCACCGCCGTCCTCGTCGGGTTCGCGGCGCTGGCCGACCAGAAGAGCGGCATCAACCAGGTGCTGTCGTGGAAGCCGCTCGCCGCCCTCGGCCGGATCTCCTACGGCGTGTACCTGTTCCATCCCGCGACGAACGCGCTGCTCCACTCGACGCGCATCGCCCGCCTCCCCAACGGCGTCGAGGTGGTGCTTCAGGAGACGGTGTCGATCGCCATCGCCGCCGCGTCGTACCTGCTGATCGAGCGCCGCATCCTCGCCCTCAAGGCCCGCTTCCAGCCCCTTGACCATTCAGAGACGTTGCAACGTTCGCCCGTTGACCAATAAACCGACACAGTGTAGGTTTTAGGGATGGCAACCGACGCTGACATCCTCGGCCGCGACGAGCAGGACGATCTCGACTGGATCCTCGACCAGAAGCCCGACTGGGAAGCGACGATCCGCACCGTCGAGGCCAACGCCGACACCATCTTCACGTGGGACTACGAGCGTTCGCGTCTGCCCCTGTCGAAGCTGTACGAGAAGGCCAAGACGGCGCAGTGGAACGGCTCGACCGACCTCGACTGGAGCCAGGACGTCGACCAGGAGAAGTTGGCGGCCATGTCGCCCGACGCCAACCCCGAGATGCTCGCCGCCATGGGGATCGACCTCACCGGCACGCCGATGGCCAAGTGGTCGGACAAGGAATGGCAGGAGCTGGCCATCCACCAGCAGAACTTCATGCTCAGCCAGTTCATGCACGGTGAGCAGGGCGCGCTGATCTGCACCGCCAAGATCGTCGAGACCGTCCCGTGGATCGACGCCAAGTACTACGCCGCGACCCAGGTGATGGACGAGGCCCGCCACGTCGAAGTCTTCGCCCGCTACCTCGACGAGAAGCTGAACGGCCACTTCCCGCTCAACCCGCACCTCGGGATGCTGCTCGACGACATCATCAGCGACGAACGCTGGGACTTCACCTACCTCGGGATGCAGATCATGGTCGAGGGCCTCGCCCTCGCGGCGTTCGGTCTCGTGCAGGCCGTCACCCCCGAGCCGCTGCTCCAGAAGCTGCTGCGCTACGTGATGTCCGACGAGGCGCGCCACGTCGCCTTCGGCGTGCTGTCGCTCAAGGAGTTCTACGAAGGCCTCACCGACAAGGAACTCGGCGAGCGCCAGGAGTTCGCCTACGAGGCGGCCGTGCGCTTGCGCGACCGGCTCGTGGCCGGTGAGGTGTGGGAGCGCATGGGCGTCGATCCCAAGGTGGCGCTGTCGGTCATGCGCCCGGCGGGGATGACCAAGAACGACGACCCGTTCCAGCAGATGCTGTTTTCCAAGATCGTGCCGAACCTGTCGAAGCTCGGCCTGCTCGACGCCAACAGCGGCTGGCTGCGCGCCAAGTTCGACAACATCGGCCTGACGCAGTTCGAGAGCTGGGCCGACACGTCGATCGAGTACGAACTGCTCGATGCCGTCAGCGCCGACCGCGCCGCGGCGGAGGCCGAGACGGCCTGATCTGGCCGGCGCGTCCGTCGTTCAGCTCAGTAACTCGAACTCGACCCCGACAACTTCGTAGGTCCGCGCCGCCCGACGGTCCAGCGTCAGCAACGTGCGCTCGTGGTCGAAGGCGGCTTGTGCCACGAGCGCGTCGTAAACGGCGCCGCCTGCAAGCCGCCCTTCGCGAAGCAAAGCCCACACCCGCGCCGTCCCGTGCACGGTGAGCCATGACGGCTCGCCGAAGTTCTCGTCGATCGCCCGACGCGCCTCAGCGGGCGAGAGGCGATCGGGCAACGGCAGCCGGGTGAGCACCGAAAACGTCTCGAACGCCGCATGGCCCGCCAAGGCGGGCCGCGCGCGCGTCACCGCGGTACGCGCCTGTGGATGCGCGCCGTGCGCGGCGTGTACGAACGGCACCGCGACGCTGGTGTCAGCGGCGTACACCTAGTCCTCGTCGGACAATCCGTAACCCTGCATCCGCATGCGACGAACGTCGGCCACCGTCAGCTCGATCGAGTCGGGTCGTTGCGGGATGACGAGGAATCCGTCGCGCTCGACCAACCCGGGACCTTCGGGCTCGCGGCCGTCGATGCGGATCGACACTCCGTCGAGGACGATGTCGACCTCGGTACCGCCGACGAGGCCGAGGGCGTCGCGGATCGGTTTCGGGATCACCACCCGGCCGGCGCTGTCGATGGTAGTGCGCATACCATCAGAATACCATCGCACTGCCATTCGCGACCTGTCCTAAATGGCGCCTTTGACGCAACCGATGGACCCGCGTGCTTCGTCGTTCTTCGCGTACGCGTGACAACGACGAAATCGACGCGCTCGAGCGCGCCCTTCGCGACCGCGAGGCGGAATTGGTCGCCAACGCGGCGCGCTTTCGCTCGCTCGTGGAGAACTCGAGCGACATGACCCTCGTCGTCGACGAGGCGGGGAACATCAGTTTCGTGAGCCCGGCGTCGCGCTGCGTGCTCGGTATGGACGAAGCGGACCTCGAAGGCACCGACGTGATGGACCTCGTGCACCCGGACGAGCGCGAGCACGTGGCGGCGGCGCTGGCAGTGCGCCAGAGCGTCGAATGCCGCATGCGTCACGCCGACCACACCTGGCGGGGCGTCGACGTGCTGGTCGTCGATCTACGCAAAGACCCGACGGTCGCCGGCCTCGTGCTGCACATCCGCGACGTGACCGACCGGCGCCGCCTCGAAGCCGAGTTGCGCCACGCCCAGAAGCTCGAGTCGATCGGGCAGCTGGCCTCGGGCGTCGCCCACGAGATCAACACGCCGATCCAGTACGTCGGCAACAACCTCCAGTTCCTGCTCGGCGCCTTCGAGGAGCTCAAGCCGCTCGTGCAGGGCGACGGCGCCGAAGCGTTGCTCGCCGAGATCCCCGTCGCCATCGAGGAGGCGTTGGACGGCGTCGAGCGCGTCGCCACCATCGTGCGCGCCATGAAGTCGTTCGGCCACGCCGGCGCCGACGTCATGGCGCCGGCCGACATCAACGAGGCCGTGCGCAACGCGATGGCCGTGGCCTACAGCGAGGTGAAGCACGTCGCCGTCGTCAGCCTCGACCTCGACGAAAAGCTTCCGCCGGTCATGTGCCACATCGGCGACGTGAATCAGGTGCTGCTGAACCTCATCGTCAACGCCGCCCACGCGGTGGGCGACGTGACCAAGCGCACCCGCAAGAAGGGGCGTATCACCGTGCGCACGCGCGT
The DNA here is from genome assembly GCA_035546775.1 of Acidimicrobiales bacterium. Taxonomy (NCBI): domain Bacteria; kingdom Bacillati; phylum Actinomycetota; class Acidimicrobiia; order Acidimicrobiales; species Acidimicrobiales bacterium. Next base: position 9,022 of record DASZWD010000008.1, on the reverse strand, counting down.
CGAAGGCCCGCACTGTGTGATCGAAGTGTGCGACACCGGCGCAGGGATCCCGCCCAGCATCGCGAATCGCATCTTCGAGCCGTTCTTCACCACCAAAGAAGTCGGTGTGGGGACCGGGCAGGGCCTGGCTCTTGCGTACTCGCTCATCCATGATCGCCACCGCGGCTCGATCAGCTTCGAGAGCGATCCGCTGACCGGCACGAAGTTCGACGTGCGCATCCCCCTCGAGGCCGCAGCATGAAGCCCCGCGTCCTGCTCGTCGACGACGACGAGCACCTGCTGCGCAGCCTCGAACGCGTCCTGCGTGCGACCTTCGACGTCGAGACGGCGCCGGGCGGCGCCGAGGGCATCGAGAAGCTGGCGGCGGCCACCGAACCGTTCGCCGCCATCGTGTCGGACTACCAGATGCCGTTCATGAACGGCGCGCAGTTCCTGACCCGGGCGCGCAAGCTCGCCCCCGACACGACGCGCCTGCTGCTGACCGGCCAGGCCGACATCGCCGGCGCGGCGGCGGTGGTGAACGAGGGCGGCGTGTTCCGCCTGCTGCTCAAGCCGGTGCCCTCCAACCACCTGATCGCGACGCTCGACGAAGCCGTCGAGCAGTTCCGGCTGGTGAACGCTGAGCGCGACCTGTTGGCCCTGACCCTCGCCGGCGCCGTGCGCGCCATGAGCGAGCTGCTGTCGCTGGCCGCACCCGCCGCCTTCGCCCGCGCCACGCGCTTGCGCGACCTCGCGGCGTTGCTGTTCGACGCGCTGGAACAAGACGAGCCGTGGCACATCGGCGTAGCGGCGACGATGTCGCAGCTGGGCGCCATCACGCTGCCGCCGTCGGTGCTCGAACACGTCAACGCCGGGGTGCGCCTGTCCGACGACGAGGCGGCGATGGTCGCCCGCATGCCGGCGCTGGCCGAACAGATCCTCGCCGAGATCCCGCGCCTCGACGCCGTGCGCGAGGCGATCCGTTTCCAGGACGTCTCCGCCGGGCTCGACCCGGGTGCGGTGCCGCTCGGGGCCCGCGTGCTGCGGCTGGTGCGCGACTACGACGCGTTGGAACTCGCCGGCGTGCCCACCGGTGAGGCGCTGAGCCAGCTCGCCGGACGACGGGCCGTGTACGACCCGGTGTTGCTCAAGGCGCTGGCGCAGGGCCTGGCGACGCGCGCCGACCGCAAGGTCGTGCAGATCCCGCTGGACAAGCTGGAGGTCGGCATGACGCTGGCCGACGACGTGTTCACCGCGTCGGGCGTCAAGCTCGTCCCGCGCGGCCACCCCGTCACCGCGTCGCTGCTTCAGCGCATCGTCAACTTCTCCGAAGTGGCGCCCGGGATCATCGAGCCGCTGTGCGTCTTTGCCCGCAAGGAAGCCAAGGCGCCGAGCTGGCCGGGCGCGGTGGCGCCGGCGCGCGTCTAGCGAGGTTGGCCGTCGCGAATGCGGCGGAGTTGCTCGACGATGCTGAGGTCCTTGTCGCGCCCGAGGTGCTCCTTCGACCGCACGAGGTCGTCGATGCCTGCCACCAGGATCGGCATGCCGAACAGTTCCACCCGCTCGGCGTTGGGTTGGTGGGCGTCGTAGTCGCCGACGGCGGCGGCGCGCAGCACGACGTCGACGAGTCCTGCGTCGGTCGCGAAGTGCCACGCTTCGGCGTCGAAGAGCCCGACAGCGCCGCGGCGCAACGACTCTGTCTCCCACAGCTCGCCCGCTTCCATCGCCAGACGCGCGGAGGTGACGAAGATGCCGGCGTTGAGCGCGCCTAGCGCGGCAAGGACCCGCTCGAGGTTCTCGAGTTCGAGACAGGGCAGGAAGTCGGCGTCGAAGGTTTCGCGTTCGGCCCCGTGCACCACGCCCGCGATCCCGCCGATCAGGACGAAGTCGGCGCCCGCATCGGTGAAGGCGCGGAGGATGCGCTCGGTGTCGAGCGGCGTCGCGTCCGTGCGGGGGCCGAACTCACGCAACGGTGAGACGGCGCCGGGCTGACTCGGCCTCGAGGCGGAGGCGGGTCATGGCGTCGTTTTGACGGAGCCGGTCCTCGGGCGACATCGCACGCTGCGCGGCGCGCTGCTCGTCCCAAACCTGTGCGTCGCGGCGGGGCCTCGTCACGGCGAAACAGTGTACCGGCGCGCGGCGACCGCCGCAGCAGTGCCTGCTGGGTTATACCCACTTTCGCAGTCGTCTTTCGCCGGCTGACCGCGCAGGCGCGCCTGGAGCCACACGTTGGCGGCGTCGAAGGCCGGGAGCGCCGCCGGCACGTGGCCGCCGGCGTGGATGACGCGGCGCTCGACAATGGCACCGTGGGCGCACATGCGGGTGTGGAGCAGCGCGCTGAGCTCGACGGGCACGACGTCGTCCTGGTCGCTGTGGACGATCAGCACCGGGCTTTCGCCTTTGACCAATCCGGGGTTGTTGGCCCGCGCCAGCGTCAGCCATGCCGGGTCGGTCGGCCCAGTGGGCAGCACGAGGTCGGCGGGCGCGGTGGTGCTGCTGGCGGCGGCGACGGCGCCGAGGCAGTCGCGATCAACGGTCTTCAGCAACCGCAGCCCGGCGGCGGTGAGGTAGCGCTCCGGACGGGCCTTCGGGTACGCCGCCGCGAACCCGCCGACGATCGACAGCACGAACGGCTGGATCGGCGCGGTGCGTCCGGCTTCGAGAATCCGGTCGAGCTCGGTGGCGGGCGCGCCGGCGAAGGTGCCGACCACGTGCAGCGACGGCGCCCACGTCGCCGCGAGTTGGTTGGCCCACAGCGCGGCGTGGCCGCCCTGTGAGTAGCCGGCGATGAGCGTCTTCGTGCCGGCGTTGGCGTGGGGCAGTTGGCGCGCCGCCAGGGCGGCGTCGAGCACGCTGCGGCCTTCGCTCACACCGACGAGGTACGGGTGCCGGCCCGGGGTGCCGAGGCCCGCGTAGTCCGTGGCGGCGACGATCCACCCGTTGGCGACCGCGGTGAGGCCGACGGCGCGGACTTCGCTCGACAGCGGGTGGTGCGACGGCGCGCACGCGTCGGCCAGACCGGTCGTGCCGTGGGCGAGGGTGAACACCACGCGGTCGTGCGCGTTCGTGTCGGGCACCACGGCCAGACCCGTCACCTCGATCGCGGCGCCGGTGCGCGCCCGGCTCGTGTAGCGGATCCTGTAGGTCGTCGCGCCGGGGACCACGCCGGCCACCTTCGTCGCCGCCAGCAACTTGCCGTGGCCGGTGGGAACCGTCGCGGTCGATGACTGCGAGCACGCCACGAGGCCCGTCGCCACCACCACGAGTGCCAGCAGCCGTTTCATCCGGCTAAGACACTGGCATGTTGCTGATGAAGCCGGGGTGCGAGAACTGCGACGACGACCTGCCGCCGGACCGGCCCGGGGCCGTCATCTGCTCCTTCGAGTGCACGTGGTGCGGAGAGTGCGCCCTCAAGCTCGGCGGCATCTGTCCCAATTGCGGCGGCGACCTCCAGCCCCGCCCGCAGCGCCCCACCGCCCTGCTCGAGAAGGCCCCCGCGTCGACCGAGCGGGTCCACAAGCCCAGATCCGGCCTCGCCTGACGCCTGTGTGCATCTCCAGGCAGGCACAGCCTGCCTGGAGATGCACACGGCATTTGCGTTGCGGCCGGCGGGGGGCGACCGAGTAAAGTGTTCCGACCCACGGGCCAGCGTTGTCCCGTCCACTTCAGTACGACAAAGGACGAGTATGCGCACGCCCCCCGAGGCCCAGGGCCTTTACGACCCCCGCTTCGAGCACGACGCCTGCGGCGTCGCCTTCGTGGTCGACGTGCACGGCCGCAAGAGCCACCGGATGGTGCAGCTCGGGCTGCAGTCGCTGTGCAACCTCGACCACCGTGGGGCGACGGGTGCGGAAGCCAACGTCGGTGACGGCGCCGGCATCCTGATCCAGGTCCCCGACGCCTTCCTGCGCGCCGTGGTCGACTTCGAGCTGCCCGCGGCGGGCGCCTACGCCGTGGGCACCGCCTTCCTGCCGAAGGAAGGCACCGCCGAGACCGTCGACAAGTTCGAGAAGCTCGTGGCCGACGAGGGCCTGACACTGCTCGGCTGGCGCGACGTCCCGATCGACAACTCGATGATCGGCATCTTCGCCAAGGAGGTCGAGCCGCTCTTCCGTCAGGTCTTCGTCGGCGGCGCTGCCGGCCTCGACCTCGAGCGCAAGCTGTTCATCCTGCGCAAGCGGGCCGAGCACGAAGCCGACCTTTACTTTCCGTCGCTGTCGGGCCGCACGCTCGTCTACAAAGGCATGCTCACGTCACTGCAGCTGCAGGAGTTCTATCCCGACCTGCACGACCCGCGGATGGAGTCCGCCCTCGCCCTCGTCCACTCGCGCTTTTCCACCAACACGTTCCCGAGTTGGCCCCTCGCCCACCCGTACCGCTTCATCGCCCACAACGGCGAGATCAACACGGTGCAGGGCAACCGCAACTGGATGCGCGCCCGCGAATCGCAGATGCACAGCGACGCCTTCCCCGGCCTCGAGCGGGCGTTCCCGATCGTGACCGACGGCGCGTCGGACACGATGAGCTTCGACGAGACGCTCGAGCTGTTGCACCTCGGCGGCCGCTCGCTGCCCCACGCCGTGCTGATGATGATCCCCGAAGCGTGGGAGCGTCACGAGTCGATGCCGTCGTGGAAGCGCAACTTCTACGAGTTCCACGCGTCGGTGATGGAGCCGTGGGACGGTCCGGCGTCGATCGCCTTCACCGACGGCACCGTGATCGGCTCGGTGCTCGACCGCAACGGCCTGCGTCCCGGGCGCTACTGGGTGACCGACGACGGCCTCGTCGTCATGGCGTCGGAGGCCGGTGTGCTGCCGATCGAGCCGAGCAAGGTCGTCGAGAAGGGCCGCATGCAGCCGGGCAAGATGTTCCTCGTCGACACGTCGCAGGGACGCATCATCCGCGACGACGAGATCAAGCGCACCCTCGCCGACGCCGCGCCCTACGGCGAGTGGATCCAGAACCTCACCCACCTCGACGACCTGCCCGACCGTTTCATGCTGACCCCGCAGCACACGACGGTGGTGCGCCAGCAGCGCGAGTTCGGTTACACGACCGAGGACCTGAAGATCCTCATCGCCCCGATGGCCAAGACGGGCGGCGAAGCGCTCGGCTCCATGGGCACCGATACGCCGATCGCGGTGCTGAGCGAGCGCCCGCGCCTGCTGTTCGACTACTTCGCCCAGCTATTCGCCCAGGTGACCAACCCGCCGCTCGACGCCATCCGTGAAGAGATGGTCACGTCGATGGCGCGCACCATCGGGCGCGAGTCGAACCTGCTCGACCCCGGTCCCGACAGCTGCAAGCAGATCGTGATGCCGTCGCCGATCCTGTCGAACGACGACATGGCCAAGATCCTCTACATCCACGAGGAGGGCGGCGTCGACGGCTTCACCCCCTTCGCCGTCGACGGCCTCTACCCCGTCGCCGCCGGCGGCGAGGGCATGCGGGCCGCCATCGAGAACGTGCGCGCGCTGGTGAGCGCGGCGATCGAGAACGGCGCCAACATCATCATCCTCTCGGACCGGCACTCCAACGCCGAGTACGCGCCGATCCCGTCGCTGCTGCTGACCGCCGCGGTGCACCACCACCTCATCCGCGAGAAGACCCGCACGCGCGTCGGCCTCGTCGTCGAGACGGGCGACGCCCGCGAGGTGCATCACATGGCGCTGCTCATCGGATACGGCGCGGCGGCCATCAACCCGTACCTGGCGTTCGAGACGATCGAGGACCTCATCGCCCACGGCGAACTCACCGGCGTCACGCCGCAGAAGGCCGTCTACAACTACATCAAGGCGTGCTCGAAGGGCGTGCTCAAGGTGATGTCGAAGATGGGCATCTCGACGGTGGCGTCCTACACCGGTGCGCAGGTCTTCGAGGCCGTCGGCCTCGGCGAGGAGTTCGTCGACGAGTACTTCACCGGCACGACCTCCAAGCTCGGCGGCGTCGGCCTCGACGAGATCGCGGCGGAAGTCGCGGCGCGTCATCACTACGCCCACTTCGAGCGCCCGGCCGAGCAGGCGCACCGCGACCTGTGGGTCGGCGGCGAGTACCAGTGGCGCCGCGAGGGCGAGTACCACCTGTTCAATCCCGAGACCGTCTTCAAGCTCCAGCACTCGACGCGCTCGGGTCGCTACGACGTGTTCAAGCAGTACAGCGAGGCGGTCGACAACCAGTCGAAGCGTCTCGCCACGCTGCGCGGCCTGTTCACGTTCAAGGAAGGCGTGCGCCCGCCGGTACCGATCGACGAGGTCGAGCCGGTGAGCGAGATCGTCAAGCGCTTCTCGACGGGTGCCATGAGCTACGGGTCGATCTCGAAGGAAGCCCACGAGAACCTCGCCATCGCGATGAACCGCATCGGCGGCAAGTCGAACACGGGCGAGGGCGGCGAGGACTCCGACCGCTTCGTGCCCGACGCCAATGGCGACCTGCGCCGCTCGGCCATCAAGCAGGTGGCGTCCGGGCGCTTCGGCGTGACCAGTGAGTACCTGACCAACGCCGACGACCTCCAGATCAAGATGGCGCAGGGCGCCAAGCCGGGCGAGGGCGGCCAGCTCCAGGGCGTGAAGGTCTACCCGTGGATCGCCAAGACCCGCGGCTCGACGCCGGGCGTGGGCCTCATCTCGCCCCCGCCGCACCACGACATCTATTCGATCGAAGACCTCAAGCAGCTCATCCACGACCTGAAGAACTCCAACCCCGCCGCCCGCGTGCACGTGAAGCTGGTGGCCGAAGTCGGCGTGGGTACCGTGGCCGCCGGCGTGGCCAAGGCCAAGGCCGACGTGGTGCTGATTTCGGGTCACGACGGCGGGACGGGCGCGTCGCCGCTCACGTCGCTCAAGCACGCCGGCGCGCCGTGGGAGTTGGGCCTCGCCGAGACGCAGCAGACGCTGCTGCTCAACGGCCTGCGCGACCGCATCGTCGTGCAGTGCGACGGCCAGCTCAAGACCGGCCGCGACGTGATGATCGCCGCGCTGCTCGGCGCCGAGGAGTTCGGCTTCGCCACCGCACCGCTCGTGGTGAGCGGCTGCATCATGATGCGCGTCTGCCACCTCGACACCTGCCCGGTCGGCATCGCCACCCAAAACCCCGAGCTGCGGGCGCGCTTTAGTGGCAAGCCCGAGTTCGTCGTCAACTTCATGGAGTTCATCGCCGAGGAAGTGCGCGAGCACCTGGCCCGCCTCGGCTTCCGCTCCATGGCCGAAGCCATCGGTCACGTCGAGATGCTCGACGCCCGTGACGCCATCGACCACTGGAAGGCCAACAAGCTCGACATCGACCCGATCCTGTTCCAGCCCACCTCGCCGTGGGAGCAGGACCTGTACCAGACCAAGTCCCAGGACCACGGCCTCGAGCGCGCCCTCGACCAGGGGCTGCTGAAGCTGGCGCAGCCGGCGCTGTCGGACGCCACCGCGGTGAAGATCGAGCTGCCGATCACCAACGTCAACCGCACCGTCGGCACGATGCTCGGCCACGAAGTGACCAAGCGCTACGGCGCCGCGGGCCTGCCCGACGACACGATCGACATCACCCTCGAAGGCTCCGCCGGTCAGTCGTTCGGCGCCTTCGTGCCCCGCGGCATCACGCTGCGGCTCTTCGGCGACGCCAACGACTACACCGGCAAGGGGCTCTCCGGTGGGCGCATCATCGTGCGGCCGTCGCTCGACGCGCCGGCGGACTTCGTCGCCGAGGACAACGTCATCGCCGGCAACGTGGCGCTCTACGGGGCGACGGGCGGCGAGATGTTCCTGCGCGGCGTCGTCGGCGAACGCTTCTGCGTGCGCAACTCCGGTGCCACCGCCGTCGTCGAAGGCGTCGGCGACCACGGCTGTGAGTACATGACCGGTGGCCGCGCCGTCGTGCTCGGTTCGACCGGACGCAACTTCGCCGCCGGCATGTCGGGCGGTGTCGCCTACGTCTACGACGACGACGACAAGTTCATGCAGCGCTTGAACTTCGAGATGGTCGATCTGGAACGGCTCGACGAAGAAGACGTCGAATGGCTGCGCGACATCGTGCGCCGCCACCTGAAGGAGACGGACTCGCCCGTCGCCGAGAAGATTCTGAAGGGATGGCACACGGAAGTGCGCAAGTTCCGCAAGGTGATGCCCAAGGACTACCGCCGCGTCCTCGACGCCATGGCCGAGGCGGAGGCAAAGGGCTTGGATCCGATCGAAGCCGTGATGGCTTCGGCGAGGGCGTAGTCCGATGGGTGACGTCAGAGGGTTCTTGAAGCACGACCGGGAGACGCCGACGCGGCGTCCCGTTCCCGTCCGTCTGCGCGACTGGAAGGAGGTCTACGAGCCGTTCCCCGAAGACCACCTGCAGACCCAGGCGTCGCGGTGCATGGACTGCGGCATCCCGTTCTGCAACCAGGGCTGCCCGCTGGGCAACCTCATCCCGGACTGGAACGACCTCGTCTACCGCGACCAGTGGCGCCAGGCGATCCAGCGCCTGCACGCCACCAACAACTTCCCCGAGTTCACCGGTCGCCTGTGCCCGGCGCCGTGTGAGTCGGCGTGCGTGCTCGGGATCAACCAGAACCCGGTCACCATCAAGCAGGTCGAGGTCACCATCGTCGACCGCGCGTGGGACGAGGGCTGGATCACCCCGGTCATGCCGACGGTGAAGACGGGCAAGTCCGTCGCCGTCATCGGCAGCGGTCCCGCCGGCCTCGCCGCCGCGCAACAGCTGACCCGCGCCGGCCACGACGTCACCGTGTTCGAGCGCGCCGACCGCCCCGGCGGCCTGCTGCGCTACGGCATCCCCGAGTTCAAGATGGAAAAGCGCCACCTCGACCGCCGGCTGCGCCAGATGAAGGCCGAGGGGACCAAGTTCCGCCCGGGCGTCGACGTCGGCGTCGACATCACGGCCGAGCACCTGCTCAAGCGCTACGACGCAGTCGTCATCGCCACCGGCGCCACGGCGTGGCGCGAGCTGCCCGTCCCCGGCCGTGAGCTCGAGGGCATCCACCAGGCGATGGAGTACCTCCCGCTGGCCAACCGGGTCTGCGAGGGCGACACCCCCGAGGCCGCCATCAGCG
>DASZWD010000007.1 GCA_035546775.1 Acidimicrobiales bacterium | reverse complement strand
CGGCTACTGGAACCGCGACGACGCCACCGCCGAAACGCTGCGCGACGGCGAACTCCACACCGGCGACGTCGGCCTCGTCGACGACGACGGCTACCTCCACGTGCGCGACCGCAAGTCGCTCGTCATCATCCGCGGCGGCGCGAACGTCTACCCGGCTGAAGTCGAGCGCGTGCTGCAAGAAGTCGACGGCGTGCTCGCCAGTGCCGTCATCGGCGTGCCCGACGAGCGCCTCGGCGAACGCGTCGTCGCCCTGATCGAAGGCACGGCGTCGGAAGACGCGCTGCGCGCCCACTGCGAAGCCAACCTCGCCCGCTACAAGAGTCCCGAGCGCTACGTCTTCGTCGACGCCTTTCCCCGCAACGCCATGAACAAGATCATCCGCAAGGAACTGCCGGCCCTCCTCCGCTGAATTTGTTGGTTACTTGTCAATAATTGACTCTTTTCAATCGTACACATGTACGAGAGAATTGGGCATGACAGAACGAACGATTGCCGAGTTGGAAGACGAGCTCACGCAGGGCGCGGCGCGGATGGACGCGGCGCTGTGTTCGTGGCTGCTGGTGGTGGGCGAGTTCGATCGCCGCGCCGGCTACGAACGCTGGGAGTGCCGTTCCACCGCGCACTTCCTGAACTGGCGCTGCGGGATCTCGTTGCACACCGCCCGCGAGCAGGTGCGCGTCGCGCGGCGGCTGGAGGAACTGCCGCGGCTGCGTGCCAAGTTCGCCGAGGGCGTCCTGTCGTATTCGAAGGTGCGCGCCATCTCGCGCATCGCGACACCCGAAACAGAACAGACGCTCCTCGAGTGGGCGGAGTGTGCCACCGCCGCCCAGATCGACCGGGTCGTCGCCGGTCGCCGCTCGCTCGACAAGAAGAACGCACCGGAGCGGTATGTCACCTGGTCCTACGAAGACGACGGGAGCTTCGTGGTGCGCGCCAAGCTCACAGCCGAGGAAGGCGCGCTGGTCGTGGCCGCGTTGCAGTCCGCCCGCAAGGTCTTGAGCGACGGCGTCGGCGAGGTCGAAAGCGTCCCCGCGGGGACGTCCGGCGAAAGCGTCCCCGCGGGGACGCCCAAGCCGGGCAACGCCGACGCCTTCGTCGCCATGGCCGAAACGACCCTGGCCCACGGCCCCACCCCGGTCGAAGCCGGCGACCGCCACGTCGTGATGGTCCACCTCAACGCCGAAACCGGCGAAGCCCACCTCGACGGCGGCCCGGTCCTGTCGGAGGACTCGAAGCAACTCGTGCTCTGCGGCGCCTCGTTTGCCGACGTCGGCCTCGGCGACCAGCGCGAGATCCTCTACATGGGCCGCCTCTACCGCGAACCGAACCGCGCCCAGCGCCGCGCCCTGGCCATCCGCGACCACGGCTGCACCTTCCCCGGCTGCACACAACGCATCTTCGTCGACGCCCACCACCTCGAAGAATGGGAACACGGCGGCCGCACCGACATCGACAACCTCCTCCTGCTGTGCCGCTTCCACCACAACGCCATCCACCACCGCGGCTTCACCGTCAAGAAAGGCCCCCGCCAAACGTTC
>DASZWD010000006.1 GCA_035546775.1 Acidimicrobiales bacterium | reverse complement strand
ACGACGTCACCGAACACTCGGGCCTGGTACTTGCCCATGTGGGTGAGAAGGGCGCGCTTGGTGATGTCGCCGACGGCGTACAGCCAGTTGCCCTCGACGCCCTTCACCGTCATCGTGTCGTCGGTCTCGACGTAGCCGCCCGGCGTCAGGCCCACCGCGTCGAGGCCGAGATCGTTACTGCGCGGGCTGCGGCCTGCCGCGATCAACACCTCGTCGGCGACGATCTCCTCGCCGTCGACCACCACGGTGACCTCGCCGCGCAACCGGCCCTCGCCGTTGTCGGAGGGAGAGGGACGGCGTACCTCGCTGATGTCCGCGCCGAGCAGGACCTCGACACCGGCCTTGCGCAGCGCGTCCGTCAGCAGCTCGCCGGCGAACGGCTCGTTGCGGGGGAGGAGGCGCTCGTCACGCGCCGCCAGCGTGACCTCGGCGCCGAGCCCGTTGAGCCAGACGGTCGCCTCGCAGCCGACAACGCCACCGCCGATGACCACGATCCGGTCGGGCACCTCGTGAAGGTTGGTGACGTCGCGGGACGTCCACGGCTTCGCTTCGTGAAGGCCCGGGATCGGCGGCACCGCCGCCGAGGTGCCGGTCGCCAGGCAGACCGCACGCCGAGCCGTAAGCGTGCGAACGGACCCGTCAGGCGCCGTGACTGCGACCTCGCGAACCCCGGCCAGCCTGGCGTGCCCACGGACCACGGTGATGCCGGCCCTTTCAGCCCACTTCACCTGACCGGAGTCGTCGTGGTGGCTGGTGAAGCTGTCGCGGCGCGCCAGCACCTTGTCGATGTCGAGGTGCTCGCCGACCGGCACGCCTGGGAGGGACCGGGCCGCGTCCGCCAGTTCGACCGGGCGCAGCAGCGCCTTGCTCGGCATGCACGCCCAGTACGAGCACTCCCCGCCGACGAGCTCCCGCTCGACCAGGGCGGCGGACAGCCCGCCGTGGTGCGCGTAGTCGGCGGCATTCTCTCCGGGTGGTCCGCCGCCGATCACGATGACGTCGAAGGTGTCCGCGTCCGATGTGGTCATGATCGTGTCGTACCACAACGGCCCCTGTTTCAATGGCGGGGTGGCGAAGCTGCTCGTGGTGCACCACACTCCGTCGCCGGCGACCCAGGAGATGCTCGAGGCCGCGCTGGCGGGTGCGCGCGACGAGTCGATCGCGGACGTGGAGGTAGCGGTGGTTCCCGCCCTGGTTGCAGGGGCCGTCGACGTTCTCGAGGCGGACGGCTACCTGCTGGGTACCCCTGCGAACATCGGCTACATCTCCGGTGCGTTGAAGCACTTCTTCGACACCGTGTACTACCCCGTGCTCGAGGCGACCAAGGGTCGCCCGTACGCCGCCTATGTCCACGGCAACCTGGGCACCGAAGGCGCGGTGCGGGCGCTGGAGACGATCACCACCGGCTTGGGGTGGGTGCCGGTCGCCAAGGTCCTCACGGTCGAAGGGGCGCCGGCGAAGGCCGACCGTGACGCGCTCTACGAGCTGGGCGGCACCGTCGCCGCTACGTTGTCAGCCGGCTGATCCGCCGCACCGCCTCATCGATCACGTCGGGCCGCTTGCAGAAGGCGAACCG
>DASZWD010000005.1 GCA_035546775.1 Acidimicrobiales bacterium | reverse complement strand
GCGGCGCGGGTGACGACGATGCCCGAGGCGATCGAGATGAGCAGCGCCGGGATCTGCGACACCAGACCGTCACCGACCGACAGCAGGGCGTAGCGCTGGATGGCGTCGCCGATCGGCATGTGCTGCTGCACGACGCCGACGGTGAAGCCGCCGAGCAGGTTGATGGCGACGATGACCACCGCGGCGACGGCGTCGCCCTTGACGAACTTGGAGGCACCGTCCATCGCGCCGTAGAAGTCGGCTTCGGCGGTGATCTGGCGGCGGCGGGTGCGGGCCTGCTCGTCGGTGATGAGCCCGGCGTTGAGGTCGGCGTCGATCGCCATCTGCTTACCCGGCATGGCGTCGAGGGTGAAGCGGGCGGCGACTTCGGACACGCGGCCCGCACCGGCGGTGATCACCGCGAACTGGATGATGACGAGGATGAGGAAGATGACGAGGCCGACCACGAGGTTGCCGCCGACAACCACGTGGCCGAACGCCTCGATGACCTTGCCGGCGAAGCCGTGCAGCAGGATGAGCCGCGCTGAACTCACGTTGAGCGACAGGCGGAACAGCGTCGTGATCAGCAGCAGCGCCGGGAACACCGAGAAGTCGAGGGCGTCCTTCACGAACATCGCCGTGAGCAGCGTCAGGATCGACACCGAGATGCTGGCCGCCAGGAACAGGTCGAGCAGCATCGTGGGCAGCGGCAGGATCATCACCACGACGATGCCGACGACCATGAGCGGCACGGCCATCTCGGCCAGGCGCGTGTTGCGATTGTTCGGTGTCATGCGACACGGCTCCTAAGGGGCTTCGAAGGCAGCGGCGCGAAGCGGCTGCGGCGACGCGTGCGGTACACGAGGGCGAGGACCTCGGCGATGGCTCGGTAGAAGGCGGCGGGGATCATGTCGCCCACCTCGACCTTGCGGAACATGGCGCGCACGAGGGGCTTGTTCTCGATGATCGGCACGCCGTGCTTGGTGGCCTCGTCGCGAATCTTCTCGGCGATCACGCCGGCACCCTTGGCGAGCACGATCGGGGCCGCCGAGCCCTGCTCGTACTTGATGGCGATGGCGAGGTGCGTCGGGTTGACGAGCACGGCGTCGGCCTTGGCCACCGCCGCGATCATGCGCGAGCGGCTGAGCTTGATGGCGCGGGTGCGCATCGCGGACTTGGCGTGCGGGTTGCCCTCGTTCTGCTTGTGCTCGTCTTTCACTTCCTGCTTGGTCATGCGCGACTGCTTGAGGTAGCGGCGCTTGGCCACGACGGCGTCGGCGATGCCGATGAGCATCGAGAGCACCACGACACGCAGCAGCAGCGTGCGCAGCGTGTTGCCCGTCGCCGAGACCGTGTGCGACAGGGTGCGCGGCGTGGTGAGCAGGTTGGAAACGCCGGCCTTCCACACGCCGATGGTCACGAGCGCGAGGGCACCGACTTTGCCCATGGTCTTGAGCAGTTCCCAGATCACCTGCTTGGAGACGAGTCGCTTGATGCCGTTCTTCGGGTTGATCTTCTCGAACTTCGGCTTGATCAGCATGAAGTTCGGCTTGAAGCCCGACATCACGAGCTGCGAGGTGACGCTAGCGAGGGCGAGGGCGCCGATCATCGGCGCCAGGGCACCGGCGGAATCGAGCAGCATCTTGCCGAACACGGCGCTGCCCTTCTTGGGCGTGGCGGACGCGGCGGTGCCGAGCGCCAGGCGCCAGTCCTGCGTGACGGTGGTGACGAGGTGACGAATCGTGGTCGGGAGGAGCACGACGACGACCAGGAGGACGATGGCCTGGGGCAGCTCAGCGGAGCGCGCGACGGTGCCCTTGCGGCGCAGCTCGCGCCGGCGCTTGGGTGTCGCTTTCTCTGTGCGCTCTTCGCTCAACGTGCGATGGGGTGGCCTTCCTCACACGCTCCCCCGTCTCCATCGGGTGAACGTGCATGACTGGTCAGGCACCTCCGTGCGCCTAGTGCCGGTCCTGTCGGCCGCAACCCATCAGAGATTGAGGAGATATCGGGTGCGATATCCTCCCGGCGTGGTTGGCGATACCGTCCGGAAGGCGTGGCTGTTCCCCGTCCGGCGACTGCTCCCGCTCAGGTAGCTGTATTCGGGGACGGTGCTGCTGTTGTTCGTTGGTCACTAGTGGTCGCACAGGGACCACTAGTGACCAACGAACAGACGGGCAGCGCTCTTTGGTCGATTGTGGTCCCGGCGGGGTGTCCGCGATGTGGTGCGGGGCACCGCCGCTCAGTGCTTAAACAGGTCGTTGGCCAGCGACATGCCGCTGTCGAGCAGGCCGGGCAGGTGCGGCGGGATCAGCACGAGGGCCGTCCCCATCGCCAGGACGCTCACCATCACCTTGAGCGGCAGGCCGAGCGAGAAGATGTTGGCCTGCGGGGCGAAGCGGGCCGCGATGGCGAGGGCCACTTCGGTGAGGAACAGCGCACCGAGGATCGGGGCGCCGATCTCGAGGGCCGACACCATCAGCTGGGACACCGCGGTGCCGAGCGCGCCCGGCGTCGAGATGCCGAGGACGGGGAACTTGTCCGCCGGCAGCGCCTTGAACGAGCGCAGGAAGCCGGCGACCAGCGTCAGGTGGGCGTTGGTGACGAACAGCAGCGCCATGAACAGCATCTGGTTGAAGCGGGCGTAGATCGACGCCTGGCTGCCGGTGATCGGGTCGAAGATGGCGCCGATGGAGAAGCCGCTGGCGGCGTCGATCATCGAGCCCGCCATTTCGAAGGCGTTGAAGAACAGGCCGGTCACCCAGCCGAGGGCGAGGCCGATCAGGACCTGACCGACGGCGACGCCGGCGAAGAGGATCGGTTCTGACGGGACGCTCGCCGGGTGCACCTGGGGCACCACGAACAGCGACAGCGAGATCGCGACCGCCAGTTTGGCGAGCGACGGGATCGCCTTGCCCGCCATGATCGGCGCGGTCACGACCCACGCCGAGGTACGGGCGAGGACGAGCACGAACGCCGCGACGACCGCGGAGTCGAGCGTCACCGCAGCTAGCCGCCGTGGACGAGTCGGGGGATCATCCCGAAGAGTTCGGTGGAGTACGCCACCAACTGCTGGAGCATCCAGGCGCCGCTCACGACGATGACGAGGGCGATTCCGGCGAGTTTGGGTACGAACGACAGCGTCATCTCCTGCACCGACGTCACCGCCTGGAACAGCGAGATGGCCACGCCGATGGCGAGGCTCACCATCAGGATCGGCGCGGAGAGCTTGAAGGTGATCAGGATCGCCTGCTGGGCGATGTGGAGGACTTCGGTCTCGGTCATTGGGGGCCTATCTCACGAAGCTCTTCACGAGCGATTGGACGACGAGCAGCCATCCGTCCATGACGACGAACAGCAACAACTTGAACGGCAACGAAATGAGCACCGGCGGCAGCATCACCATGCCCATGGACATCAACGTCGCGGACACGACCATGTCGATGACCAGGAACGGGATGAAGATCACGAAGCCGATGATGAAGGCGGCCCGCAGCTCTGAGATCACGAAGGCGGGGATGAGCGTCGTCGTGGCGAGATCTGCCGGCTTCTTCGGCCGCGGCGCGCCGGACAGCTTCACGAACATCGCGATGTCCTTCTCGCGCGTCTGCTTGAGCATGAACTCGCGCATGGGCTTCATGCCCTTGTCGAAGGCCTGGCTCTGGGTGATCTCGCCCTTCATGTAGGGCTGCACGGCGTCGTGGTTGACGGCGGAGAACACCGGGCCCATCACGAACAGGGTGAGAAACAGGGCGAGGCCGATCAGCACCTGGTTGGGCGGCACGCCGTTGAGGTTGAGGGCGTTGCGGGTGAGGCCGAGGACGATGACGATGCGGGTGAAGCTCGTCATCAGGATGAGCAGCGCCGGCACGATCGACACGAGCGTGAGCAGCAGCACGATCGTGAGCGGCGAGCTCGCCGCGCTCGTGCCCGTCTTCGAGTTGCCGAGATTGAGCGACACGCCGGTGGCGCCGGGCGTCGGGGCGGTGGGGGCAGCCGGCGTCGGGATGGTCGGTGTCGTCACGCTCGGCGCCGCGGGCGCGGCCGGCGTGGAAGTTGCCGTCTGGGCGTGCGCGCTCGAGCCACTCGTCAGAACGAGGAGCGCTGCGACGGAAGCCAGCAGCAGAAGGAGGCGGCGGCGGAAGCTAGCGCCGGACCGTTCGTTCACGGAGATTTTCGATCAAATCTCTCCATGACGGAACAGAAGCCGTCTCCTGCGTCCTTGCAGGAAGGGCGGGAAGTGCTGCGGGCAGCGACACGGTCTCGACGATTTCTTCGGGGTCGAGTTCGGTCACGACCGAAACGTTGTGCTCGGTGACACCCAGCACGAGCGTGCGATCACCCAGCGAGACGACGGCCACATCGGCGTTGCGGCCCACGGACTGGCGGCCGATCACCTGGACCATCTGGCCGGGGCGCTTCTTCGACGCCCGACCCGACGGCGAGTACAGCTTGCCGACGACGCGCAGCGTGATGAACAGCAGGCCGAAAACGAAGCCGGCCTTGACCAGCATGAACAGGGCGCTCATTGGTTGAGGATCTCGGTCACGCGCACGCCGATTTCGCCGTCGACGATGACGATCTCGCCGCGGGCGACGACGCGTCCGTTGACGAGGACGTCGACGCCGCCGTCGGCGGGACGGTCGAGGTCGATGACCGAACCGGGCACCAGGCTCAGGAGCTTTCGCATCGGGAGCTTCGAGCGGCCTAATTCGACGGACAGCTCGACGTTGATGTCGGCGAGGAGACGCAGGTCACGTGGCGCGCCGGGCGACTCGCCCGGGCCGAGCTCCTCGAAGGAGGCAGGTTGCGCAACGCTTTCCACCTGGTCCATATCGGATGTGAATCCGTCGCTCACTGGGAAACCTCAAAGATTTCCAAAGCGAGGCGCCGGCCGTGGCGGCCGGCGCGACCGGTGAAGACCCGGTGGTTGTCGACGATGCCGACGAGCGACGCGTTCGCCGGCTGCTCGAGGCGGATGACGTCGCCGGGCTCGAGCTCGTCGAGCTCCTCGGCGGTCAGGATCACGGATTCGAAGCGAATCGACACCGACAGCGGAATGTCGCGCAGCGCTTCGGCGAATACCGACGACGAATCGATCGGTGCGTTGGTGTGCACCGCGTGGTTCGACGCCGGCAGCACGAGGATGAACGGGATGGCGATGGCCTCGATCACGACTTCGATCTGCGCCCGCACCTGGTGGGGCTCGGGATTGAAGTCGGCGGGGTCCACGGCGGCCACCTCGTGGCCATCCACGCCGAAAGCGCCGAGCACGTCGTCGAAGCCGCTGAGCAGTGAGCCGAGGCGGCGCTCGACGATCGACAGCTCCAGGGCCGAGGGCACACGATCACCGCCGGAGCCGCTGCCGCCCATGAACAACTCGGCCAGGCGGGCGACGGCCGGAACGTCGATCATCAGCGCCGCGCAGCGCCGGCCCGGCGTACCCACCCGGTACCAGACGTGGTCGGCCGACAGCTCGTCGTGGGCGGTGGCTTCGACCGTGCCGATACGCAGGCCCGCTTCCCGACCGATGACGGCCGTAACGGCCAGGCCGCACTTGGGCGCGAGGAACTCAAGCTGGTCCCGCACGCCGGCCACGACGTGCTCCGGCACGTTCGCCGGCGCTTGCAGATCCAGGAGCGACATCGTTACTGCATCACGAAGCTCGTGAAGATGACGCGGGCGACCTTCTTGTCGTCGTAGGCCTTGCGGACCTTCTCGGAAAGTTCGGCCTTGATCGTGTCCTTGGCGCCGGGGGCGTTGAGCTCGGCGTAGGTCTTGGCCGAGAGCACGTCGACGGCCACGTCGCTGGCAATCGGCAGCTCGTTCTTCATCGACTCGGCGGTGGTGCCCTTCTCGAGGATGAGGGCGATGCCGACGCGCAGGTAGCGCGACGTGCCGGGGTCGGCCAGGTTGAGGGTCAGGTCGGGCAGCGGCGTGACCTCGCCCTCCTGGATCTTCTGGGCGGCGACGGCCGTGCCGTTGGCTTTGGGGGCCGGCTTCGGAGCAAGGACGAACTTGTAACCCGCCGCCGCGATCACGACCGCGACGATGATCATCTTCGTCTTGTTGCTCTTCTTGGCGCCCTCTTCCTCCGCGCCCTTCTTCTTCTTGGCCATCGCTAGGTTCCTCCAGGAGAATCGGACGCCACGACGACAAGTTCGACGCGGCGGTTGGTTGCCCGGTGGTCGGGCGTGTCGTTGGGGACGCGGGGACGCGTGTCGGCGTAACCCGCGGCGGAGAAGCGCACCGATGGCAGGCCGCGGGCCTCGACCATCCAGCGCAGGACTTGGGTCGCCCGGGCCGTCGACAACTCCCAGTTCGACGGGTACTCACCGCCCGGTCTGATCGGCACGTTGTCGGTGTGGCCCTCGACGATGACCTGGTTGTCGATCTTCGACAGCGTCAGCGCCAGCTGGTCGAGGACCTTGCGGCCGTCCCATTCGAGGTAGGCCGAGCCGCTCTTGAACAGCGTGCGGTTGGCGACGTAGATCACGAGGCCGCGGGGGTCGGTGGTGACCTCGGCGGTGTCGGCCAAACCGGCGGCGGCCAGGCTCTGCTGGAGGTTGTTGGCCAGCGTCGGCAGATCCTGTTTCGGTACGCTGCCCTGCGTCTGGGCGGCGTCGGCGGCGCCGTTGCGGTTGCCCGAGCCGATGGCGGGGGCCGAGGCGTCGGCCACACCCGTGCCCGAGATCAGGATGCCCTGGCCGCCGTCCACGATCGGGCTCTTGCCGAGCTGCTTGGCCACGCCCGCCTTGAACTGGTCGAACTTCTTCAGGTCGAGGATCGACAGGCCGTACATCATCACGAAGAAGGCCATGAGCAGCGTGATCATGTCCGCGTAGGTGATCAGCCACCGTTCGTGGTTCTCGTGTTCCTCGTGGTCGGCGTGCTTCCGGCGTGACACCTAGATCACTGCCTCTTACGCACTCTGCTTCTCGTCACCGATCTCGTCGCGCTCCGCCGGGGGCAGATACGACTTGAGCTTCTCGGTGACGGTGCGCGGGTTGGCGCCGGCCTGGATGGCGAGCACGCCTTCGAGGATGAGCTCCTTGTGGTGCACTTCCTCGGCGGAGGCCCGCTTCAGCTTGTTGCTGATCGGCAGGTAGATGAGGTTGGCCGTCATGACGCCCCAGAGGGTGGCGATGAACGCGGCCGAGATGAGCGGACCCATCGACGAGGGGTCCGACAAGTTCTCGAGCATGTGAACGAGGCCGAGAACGGTGCCGATGATGCCCAGCGTCGGGGCGAACGCGCCCATGTCGGCAAAGAACTTGGCGCCGAACTTGTGGCGCTCTTTCAGGGCGGCGATCTCGGTTTCGAGGACGTCGCGCACGACCTCGGGGTCGGTGCCGTCGATGGCGAGCTGGAGGCCCTTCTGGAGGAATGGATCCTCGATGTTCTTGGCCTCTTCTTCGAGGGCCAGGAGGCCGTCGCGGCGGGCACGGTCGGCGAAGTGGACGACCTGCTCGATCGACTCGGTCGCCTCGATGGGCGGCCCGGGCATGAACGCCTTGAGGAACACCTTGGCGATGCCGGTGACGTCTTTGAGCTCGTAACCGGCGATGGTGGCGCCGAGGGTGCCGCCGACGACCAGGATGATGGCGGCCGGCTGGCTCACCAGGGCGGCGGGGTTGCCGCCGTCCATGATCATCGAGAGCAGGACGGCCGCAAAGGCGAGGCCGACGCCAGCAGCAGAGGCGATGTCCATGCGCGTTAGTGCCCTTCGCGGTGCTGAGTGTGAGGCAAGACGTAGAGCTCGGCCGCGGTGGCGACGTGCGGATCGTCGACGCGGCGCAGGATGGCGGCGCGGAAGTTGCGAATGCGCTCCACCACCTCATCCGTGGTCTCGTGGACGACGTACTTCTTGCCGTCGACGAGCGTGATGACGGTGTCCGGCGTCGATTCGACCGTCTCGATGAGATCGGCGTTCACGACAATTTCGGAACCGTTGAGCCGGGTGACGGAGATCACGATGTCTCATCGGACCTCCGTCACCCGGATTTACGGAAAACGGACCTTTATCGCTTCAGATTGACGAGGTCTTGCAGCATCTCGTCCGAGGCGGTGATGACCTTGGAGTTCGCCTGGAAGCCGCGCTGGGCGATGATCAGGTTGGTGAACTCCTGGGCGAGGTCCACGTTCGACATTTCGAGCGTGCCCGCGGCGAGCGAGCCACGACCGGCCGAACCCGGCGTGCCCGCCAGGGGCGTACCGGACGCAGCGGACGAACGGAACAGCGAACCGCCCGCCTTGATGAGGCCCGACGGGTTGTTGAACGCGGCGAGCGCCAGCTTGCCGAGCACCTGGCTGCGGCCGTTGGAGAACACACCGGACACCGAACCGTCGTCGGAGATGGCGAAGGAACGGAGGTAACCGGTCAAGGTGCCGTTCTGGTCCATAGCCGTCGCCGTCGAGCCGCCACCGAGCTGGGTGAGGGCGGTGGGCGAACCCTGGCCGAAGTTCACGTCGAAGGTGAGCGCCGAGGCGCCGCCCGGAGGAGTGAAGGTGAAGCTCGGCGGCGTATTGGCCGCCGGCGTCGTCAACGCACCGGTCGCCGGGTCGAACACCAGCGGGACGCTCGAGCCGATCTGGGTGCCGGTCGGGTCGTAGGCGTTCATCGACCACTGGTTGTCCGCCGTCTTCGAGAAGTCGAGCGTGATGCGCTGCTTCGTACCGAGGGAGTCGACGACTTCGATGGCCGTGCTGATCGGCTGGTCGGTCGTCAAGGCGGCGGTCGACAGGTTGCCTCCGACGGTCACTTCCGTCGTGGCGACCGGGTTGATGACCTGGCCGACCGGCAGCTTGATGTCGGTGATGGGGGCGTTGGTGAACACCTGACCCTGCGGGTTGGCGAGCCAGCCCTGGACGATCGCGCCCGAAGGGTCGGTGAGGAAGCCGCGCTCGTCGAAGGTGAACGATCCGGCACGGGTGAAGAGGGTCTCTTCCGCCGTGCGGACGACGAAGAAGCCGTCGCCCTGGATCGCCACGTCGGTGGCACGGCCGGTCAGCTGCGACGCGCCCTGGGTCAGGATCATGTCGATGCCGCCGACCTTGACGCCGAGGCCGACCTGTTCAGGGTTGACGCCGGCGTCGGTGGAGGTGGTACCGGACGACGCACCGCGCAGCAACTGCGAGAGCGCGTCCTGGAAGATCACGGTGGAGGCCTTGAAGCCGACCGTGTTGACGTTGGCGATGTTGTTGCCAACAACGTCCATCATCGTCTGATGGACCCGGAGACCGGAGACTCCGGAGAACATTGACCGCATCATTTTGGGGTTCTTCTCCTGTTTGCTTTTTGATGCGGCCATCCATGGCCATAGGGGGCTATCCGTAAATGCTGGTGTTGCTAGAGCGTGACGCCTTGGACGGTGTCGACGGGCACTTCCTTGCCGCCGATCACCAAGTCCGGCTTCGTGCCGTCGTAGAGGACGGCGTCGACCTTGCCGGACACGGTGCTGCTGGGATCGGCCTTGTCGAGACCAGTCACGTTGTGGCCGACGAACGTGTTCGCCAGCACGAGCTGCTGGTACACCACAGCTTCGTTCTGTGACTGCTCGATGTTGCCGAGCTTCTCCACGGTGGCGAACTGCGCCGCCTGCTGGAGATACGCCTGACCGTCTTGGGGAGCCAGGGGGTTCTGGTACCGCAGCTGCGCGACGAGCAGCTGCAGAAACGCGTTCTTGTCGAGCCCGTTGAAGGTGTTGCCCTGGGCCGAGTTCGTGTCGGTGGCCGCGCTGGCGGCGGCGGAGGTGATGTCACTGATCATCTAAAGCCTCAGTTCGTTGTCGTCAGCCTGAAGCTGGGCGTCAGGCTCGGGGATGAATTGCTCGTCGCTCTCGGCGCGTCGTTGCTGCGGCGCCGACTGCTGCTGGTCTCGCTGGTCGTGGCCTTCGATGTCGAAGCCCTCGAGGTTGAACCCGTCGTGGCGGAGGAGTTCGGCCACGTCGTGCTGGCGGTCGCGCAGCGCCAGGCGAGCCTCGGGGGACTCGGCGTGGAGCGTGACCTTGACCTGGTCGCCCTGGGCGGTGACCCGGACGCGCACGGCACCCAGTTCGGGTGGGTCGAGACGCACGGTCAGCGTGATGGTGTTCGGCTTGTCCTTGGTCGCCGGCATCGAACGCAGCGCGGCGCGCAGCGGGGCGCCGACGCCGTGGATGTGCTGGTCAGCGGCGACCGTCGGAGCGGCGGCCGGCTGCGCCGTGACCGCCTGGGCCACCGCCGCGGCCGTCGGGGCCGGCGCCAGGTCAGGTGTGGCTTCGGGGGCCGGGTCCGGCGTCGCCGGGGCCGACGCGGGTGCGGGCGACCCGGGCGCGGACGGCGCGCTCGCAACGGCGGGCGCCTTCAGGTCGGTTTCGTGTGCAATTGGGGCCGTGGTCGGTGCCAACTGCGGGGCCGGAACGTCCCCAAGTGCACGCGAAACGGACGGCGGCGGAGGTGCGGCGGGTGTCAAAGGCTGCGGCGGAGCCGCCGGCTCGTTCGTTTCACGCGCACGGATCGAGGTGAACGGCGGCGTTTTCGGCTCGTCCGAGGCGATCGGTGCACGCGCAACCTTCGGCGGGGCGGGCGCGACGGCCGGCGCAGTGGCAGCGGCGGCGACGGTGGTCGTCACCGGCGCGGGTGTGGTGGGCGTGGCGGCGGCCGGCGTCGTGGCCGGCGCCTCGGGTTGCGGCGCCGCCGGCGCGGCGGGCGCGGCGGCTGGCGGGGTCATCGCCGTCGCGGCGACGGGTACGTCGGGCACGGCGGCGGCAGACACGTCCGGCGCGGCGACGGCCGTGTGCGGGGTTTCCCGCCCTGAGGGCGGGGAATTCCGCACACCGGTGTCGGTGGCGAGCGGCGGGGCGACGGTGGTGCCCGTCGCGATGGGGGTGGGCAGCGGCGTCGGGAGGCCGAAGGCGGCGCGGGCAACCGAGGCGGCGAGGGCGTCGACGGCCTCGTCGGTGCTCGGCGCCGTCGGGTCGGCGTCGTCGGCCGTGTCGGCGAGGGCCAGCTTCGTGGTCGGCGTGGTCGGCGTGGCGATCGGCGTGGTCGGCGTGACGGTCGGCGCCGTCACCGGGATCGGCACACCGGTCACCAACGGGGTGACCAGCGGCAGCAGCGAGCCGGCGACGTCGACCGTGTGCGGAGTCGGCGCCCCGAGCGGGCCCGAAGTCAGCACACCGGTGGGCGTTGGGCCGGCGGGCGCGCTCGCGACGGCCTGCTGGATCCCGGTGTTGAGGGCGGCGACTTGGGTGAGGACCTCGTCGAGGAGGGCCGCGAACGCGTCGACCGGTGCCGCCGGTGCGGCCGCCGCGTTCCCGGCGGCGACGCCGGGCGTGGCCCCGCCAGTGGGAGCGGCCGGCACGCCGATGAACGACAACAGATCACTCATGAAAGCTCCTGCATGCGCGTCATGACGCGGCGGACGTAGTTCTGCGTTTCGGTGTACGGCGGCACGCCGCCGTACTTGGTGACCGCCGTCGGCCCGGCGTTGTAGGCGGCGAGCGCCAGGTCGACGCGGCCGCCGAAGCGGCGCAGCTGCACCGCTAGGTACTTGGCGCCGCCTTCGAGGTTCTGCTGCGGATCGGTCGGGTCGACACCCATGCCCTCCGCGGTGCCCGGCATCAGCTGGGTGAGACCGATGGCGCCGGCGCCGGACACGGCGTCGGGCCGGAAGCCGGACTCGGACCAGGCCAGCGCGGCGAGCAGCTTCGGGTCGACGCCCGCCTTCGCCGCTGCGTTCTGGATCGCCGCCGCGTACTGCTGCCCTGCCGGCGGCAGCGCCGAGACGTCGAAGCCCGACGACATCGGCAGCGCACCGAGCGCACTGGTGGCACCGGTGGCGACCCGGCGCGCGGCGGTGACCTTGTCGAAGTTGACGTCCTCGACCTTGACGACGTCGCCGGTGTGCGGCGCCACGACCATCTTGCCGCCGCCGGCGTAGATGCCCACGTGGTCGACGGGAGTGCCGAAGAACACGAGGTCGCCGGGCTTGAGGTCGCCCAAGGCGACAGGAGTGCCCACCTTGGCCTGGTCAGACGAGTGCCGCGGCAGGTTCACGCCAAGCTTGCTGTAGACGTACTGCACCAGGCCGGAGCAGTCGAAGCCGCCCGGCTTCTCACCGCCCCACACGTACTTCGTCCCGATGAACTGCGACGCCAGGTCGACGGCGTTCTCGCCCACGTCGGACGACGCGCTCGTGTCGAGATCCGACGACGCCTGGTTGAGGACGTTGGCGAACCCGGGCGCGGCCGCCGCCTTCGCCGGCGCGAGCGACGACACCGTCGCCTGGATCATGGCGATCCGCTGCTGGACGTCGAGAACGCTCATATCGAATGCGTCCTGCGGAAGCGCACGAGGTCGTCGAGGCCGCGCTGGGCGGCGCGCGCCGCGTAGACGGCCACCGCGATGTTGTGGCGCTCTTCGAGATCTTCGAGGGTGCGCGTGCGCCGCACGCGGCCGAGCAGCTCGTCGCGCGCCAGCTCGTAGCGGTCGGCCGCGGTCATCGAGTTCTGCTGCGCAGTGTGCAGCGCGCCGGCGCGCAACTGGTTGGTGATCGTCTGCTGCTGGAACGCGGCGGCGTCCGTCGGGCCCCCGAACTCGTCGCGCGCCGAGTAGGCAGCGGCGCGCTCGGCTTCCTCCATGCGCGCCGCTTCGGCCTCGCGGTTGGCGGCGGCCGTCTTGCGCTGCTGCGCTTCTTCTTCGAGCTTGGCGACGCGCAACACCGTCGCCAGCCGGAACTTGTTCTTCTTCACGCCACCACCTCCGCCAGGCGGTTCCAGGACGCTTCGCTGTCGGCGATCTCGTGCACGTCCTGCTTGAGGAAGCCCTCGATCAGGTGGCGCCGGGCGATGTAGGTGTCGACGTCGGGGTTGGTACCCGGCACGTAAGCGCCGATCTCGACGAGGTCCTTCGCCTCTTCCCAGGCGATCATGAGTTGGCGCAGCCGCCGGCCCATCGCCAGGCGCTCGGGCGAGCACAACTTGCCGGAGAGACGGCTGACGCTCTCGAGCACGTCGACGGTCGGGTACTGGCCGGCAGCCGCCAGCTTGCGCGACAACACGATGTGGCCGTCGAGGATCGAGCGGGCGTGGTCGGTGACCGGCTCGTTGAGGTCGTCGCCTTCGACGAGGACGGTGTAGAGCGCCGTGATAGTGCCGATCTCGCCGGGCCCGGCGCGCTCGAGCAACTTGGGCATCGTGGCGAACACCGAGGGCGGATAGCCACGCGTCGCCGGCGGCTCACCCGCGGCGAGGCCGACCTCACGCTGCGCCATGGCAAAGCGGGTCAGCGAGTCGACGAGCAGCAGCACGTTGAGGCCCTGGTCGCGGAACCACTCGGCGATGCGCGTCGCGGTGAAGGCGGCGCGCAGGCGCAGCAGCGGCGGCTCGTCGGAGGTCGCGACGACGGTGACGGCCCGCGCCCGGCCTTCAGGGCCGAGGTCGTCTTCGAGGAACTCGCGGACTTCACGGCCGCGTTCGCCCACCAGCCCGACCACCACGACATCGGCTTGCGTTCCCCGCGCCATCATCCCGAGCAGCGTCGACTTGCCGACACCCGAGCCGGCGAAGATGCCCATGCGCTGGCCGGTGCCGCACGTCAGCAGCGTGTCGACCGACCGCACACCGAGGGGCAGCGTCTGGTTGATGCGCTGGCGCTTCATCGGGTTCGGCACGGCCGAGTCGAAGTCGACGAGTTCGCCCAGCACCGGCTCGTAGCCGTCGATACGGCGGCCGAGGGCGTCGACGACGCGACCGACGAGTCCGTGGCCGACGCGCAGCTTGAACTTGGAACCGGCGTTGACCACGGTGGCGCCGGGGCCGATGCCGGTCATCTCGCCGAAGGGCATGAGGAGCAGGCGGTCGTCCTTCACGGCGATGACTTCGGCCGGCACACGCGCGTTGGCGTTGCCGATCCACATCTGGTCGCCGATGGCGCCGCGCACGCCGCGGGCCTCGGCTTCGAGACCGACGACGCGCACCAGCTGGCCCGCCATGCTCAGGCGCGGCACGTCGTTGAGGCGCGAGCGAACTTCGGGACGGTCGAGCAGGACGTCAGTCATCGATGGCTCCGTCGACAGCGTCAAGGGCTTCACGGGCCCGGTCGAGCGCCACAGCCCAACGCAGGTCCGCAGTGGAGACCCCAGCCACCACGCGGAGCTCCCCGCGCAACAGCGTGGGGTCGGCCTGCACCGACGCGTGCTGCGCCGGGTGCCAATTCGTCTCGATCACGTCGACCAGTTCCGGGGCGACGTACACCGTGATCTCTTCGTCGCTCAGCACGTTGGCCACGGCCTCGTTCACCTGGGCGACGGCGAGGGCCGGGTCGTGCTCGAGTTCGCGCCCGAGCATCCACTGCGCCAGCTCGGCTGCGAGGTCGATGATGGCGCGGCGGTCGTCGACCTGCTGCTGCGCCCACGAGGCCTTGATGTCGGCGACGGCTTCGTCGAGCGCGCTCACCAGACGCGGCAGCGCGGCGAGCGAGCCGGCCTGGCCGTCCTCGAGCCCGCGCTGGTAGGCGGCGTCGACTTCCTCACGGCTCACCGTGACGACGGGCGCGACCGCGAACGGGTCGTGGAAGACCACGTTGCGCGCCTTGAGCACCCGGCCGCTAGATGGCATCGTCCGAGCCGCCCCGCTGGATGATGATCGTGCCTTCTTCTTCGAGGGCGCGCACGATCTTGACGACCTTGCTGCGCGCTTCTTGGATGTCGGAGCCACGCACGTTCTTGAGGAACTCGATCTCCTCCTGGAGATTCGTGCGCGCCCGCTCGGACAGGTTGCGCATGATCGCCTCGGTGACCTCGGGGCCGGCGTTCTTGAGCGCGGTGGCGAGGTCCTTCGAGTCGACGCCCTTGAGCACCTGCTGGATGGCGCGGTCGTCGAGACGGGCGACGTCGTCGAACACAAACAACGCCTCCCGGATGCGCTCGGCGAGGGCCGGATCGGCCGCCGCGATGCTCTGCATCAGCTCGCGCTCGGTGTCGCGCGACGCCAGGTTGAGCATGTCGACAAGACGGGCCATGCCGGGGATCTGCTGCGTCTTGGTTTCGAGCAGCGGCGCCAGGCGGGTGGCGAAGTCTTCGTCGACTTCGCGGATGACGTCGGGATGCGTCTGCTCGAGCGTCGCCAACCGCAGCGCCAGCTCGGCACCGGCTTCGGGGGACATCTTGCCGAGCACGCGGGCGGCGAACTCGGACGGCACGTGGGCCAGCGCCAGCGCCGCGCTCGCCGGCGACTCGCCGACCAGGGCGCGGGCGACCAGCTCGGGCGAGGCGGTGGCGAAGTAGTGGAACGGCTGGCCGGTGCGCTCGCCTTCGATGACTTCCATCAGGCGGGCGGCGCGCTCGTCGCCCATGGCCCGCGACAGCAGGTCGTGGGCGTAGCGCACACCACCGGCGGCGGCCATGCGGCGGCTGACGACTTCTTCGGCGACTTCCTGGAGGATGCTGGCCACTTCTTCGGCCGGCAGGTCGCCGATGCGGGCGACTTCGGCGGCGAGCTCGCGCACTTCGTCCTCGTCGAAGGACTTGATCAGCTCGGCGGCACGGGCCGGGCCGACGGCGACGAGCAGCGTTGCGGCCTTCCGGCGGTTCACGGAGGCGAGGGCGCTGGAGGTCATCGCCGGTCACCGAGCCAGCTGCGCAGCAGGACCGCGACTTCGTCGGGCTGCTGGTCGACCAGCGACAGGACCTGCGACTGCGTCGAGCCGTCCGCCGCCGGCACCAGCGCCGTGGCGTTGCTGCCCGCCCCGCCCGATCCGAGCGCCATGGGCGACGTGCCGCTGTTGGCGCCGAGGGCGAACTGCGGGCTCGGGATGTCGATCAGTTCGATCTTGGTCTTGCGCAGGCCCCGCAGGAGCACGAACAGGACGAAGGCGAGGATGAGGGCGCCGATGCCGGTGCGGGCGTAGTCCATCATCGCCGAGGACCCGCTGGCCGCCTTCGCCGCCGTGGCCGTCGCGGTGGGGTCCTTCTGGAACGACAGCGTGTCGACGACGATCTGGTCGCCCCGGGTCTTGTCGATACCGAGGGCGGCGCCGACGAGGTTCTGGACCTGGGCGGTCGTGGGTGCCGGCTTGATCGCCTTGTCCACCATCACCGCCACCGAGAGGCGCTCGAGCTTGCCCGGCGCCACCGTGGCGTTCTCGACCGTGTGGTTGACGCCGAAGTCGGTGTT
This sequence comes from Acidimicrobiales bacterium, assembly GCA_035546775.1. Taxonomy (NCBI): domain Bacteria; kingdom Bacillati; phylum Actinomycetota; class Acidimicrobiia; order Acidimicrobiales; species Acidimicrobiales bacterium. The sequence continues at coordinate 6,293 of DASZWD010000005.1, read as the reverse complement.
GGTATCGGTCTTCTGATAGTTGGTGCCCGAGCCGGCGGTGGTCGGCGTCGTGGCGCTCGTACCGGTGGCGTTGGTCGTGCCGGCAATGCCCGAAGCGCCCGTGGCGCTCGAGCCGTCGGTCGCCTGGTAGGTCTCGCTGGCGTTCTCCTGGTGCACGGCGACCGCCGAGTTCTTGTCGTAGGTGTCGGTGGTCGTGGTCTTGGCGTCGAAGTTCAGCTGGGCGTTGACCCGCACGATGGCGTGACCGGCGCCGAAGACCTGGGCGAGCATGGCGTTGGCACTCGTCGCCAGGTTGTTCTGGTACTCCTGGGTGAGCTTGAGCTCGCGGTTCGAACCGCCGGCGGTGCCCGAGGTGTTCGACAGCACGTTGCCGTTGGTGTCGGCCACCGTGACCGACTCGGGCTTCATGCCCGGCACCGAGGACGCCACGAGGTGCACGATCGAGTCGACGGCGTCGTCGCTCAGCGTGCTCGAGGTCTTCACCAGGACGGCCGCGGTCGGCTGCTGGTTGTTGTCGGTGAACAGATCGTCCTTCGGGATGGCGAGGTGGATCGACGCCGAGTCGATGCCCTTCATCGCCATGAGGGTGCGGGTGAGTTCGCCCTCGATGGCCCGCTGGTAGTTGACCTGCTGGCTGAACTCCGAGGTGGTGAGGCCCTGGTTGTTCAGGATCTCGTAGCCCACGACCGAGCCCTTCGGGAGGCCGGCGGCCGACAGCGTCAGGCGCAGGTCGTAGACCTTGCTCTGCGGGACCATTACCGCGGTGCCGTCGCTGACGAGCTTGTAGGGCACGCCCTCGCTCTTGAGCTTGGCGGTGACGTCGGCGGCGTCCTTGGCCTCGAGGCCGGAGAACAGCACCGAGTAGCTCGGCGCGGAGGCCCACTTCATGAACGTCATGCCGCCGATGAGCACGGCGAGGCCGAGCATGCCGACGACGGCAAGCTGGCCCGGAGAGAACGACTTGAGCGCGCCGGTAACACGGGCGCGCAGCGCGGTGGCATCCATTTAGACGGACATCCTCATGATCTCTTGGTAGGCGTCGATGGCCCGGTTACGCACGGCCACGACGAGGTCGACGGTCAACTCGGCCTTGGCGGCCGCTGAGGTGAACTGCTGGATGTTGGGGAGGTCACCGGTGGCGACTTGGCCGGCGAGCTTGTCGGCGGTGACGCCCGACTGCTGCGCCGAGTCGAGCAGCGAGGCGAAGCTCGTGCCGGTCGGGTTCTGGGTGGCGCTGCTGGCGGCCGGCGCGGTGGCCGGAGTCATCTGGGTGGCGGCGACCGCACCCACGGCGGCGACGGTCATTATTTGCCGATCTGCAGCGCTTGGAGGTACGCGTCGCGCACCTTGTCCATCACGTTCAGGTTCGCCTGGTAGGCGCGGGTGGCGATCATCATGTTCGTCATTTCCTCGCTGAGGTCCACAACGGGGTGCTTCACGTAGCCGTTGGCGTCGGCCAGCGGGTTCTCGGGATCGAAGGTCATGTCGGGGTCGCCGGCTTTGCGCTGGATCGACTTGACCGTCACGCCGCTGCCGACCTGGCCACCGTCCTTCGTCGCCTGCAGCTCGACGAGCTCGGCGCGGAACGGCTCCTGATCGGCCGGGTTGATCGTGTTGATGTTGGCGACGTTGTCGGCGATGGCGTCCATCCACGTGCCGTGGACGTTGACGCCCGACACCGCCGTGTCGAGTGCGGAGAACATGCCCATCGCTACTGGCCCTTGATCGCCGTGCGGAGGGTGGCGAACTTGTAGTTGAGGGCGGCGACGAGAGCGTCGAACTGCACCTCGGACTTCACGAGCGTGGACTGCTCGTTCGAGATCATTACGTTGTTGCCGTCCGCGTTGGCGGGATCACTCGTGGCGACGACGCTCGGCTGTGCGCCCTGCGGGTTGCCGTCGTTCATCGCCTGGCGGAGATTGCTCTCGAACTCGACACGCGAGGCCTTGAAGCCCGGCGTGTTCATGTTGGCGATGTTGTCGGCCGAGACGCGCTGACGCAGCGAGACGCTGTCGAGTGCACTTTCGATTCCGGCGGTGATCCGGTCGGTGAAGAGCGTCATGGCGAACTCCGGGAACAAAAAAAGGAAGAACAGGCCTGAGGCCCGTTCTTCCGTGAACGTGTGTCTTCCTTGTTGTGCCGGACCTGTCGGTCCGTTGGGATCTCGACTTGAGCCCTTGGGACCTTCGGCCCTATCGATTACGCCTTTCGGCCTACGCGTCTCTACGAGTTGTGGCGGAGGGCGCGCAGCCGGTGCAGGTGGTCGGCGACTTGCGTCTCCACCGCGCGCGAGCGCTCGAGCAGCGCCATCGCCCGCAGGGCGAGGTAGCTCGGCAGCGGGGTCTCGACCGTCGGCATCTCGCCGATGGCCGCGATTCGACCGAAATGGGCGATCGCTTCTTCCTGCGCCCGCACCCGCTCCTCGATGGAGTCGAGCGCGGCTTCCCACTCCGGGTTCATCTATGCGACTCCGGCGACGGAGGTGACGGGAGCGGCGGTGCTGCCCGCGCCTTCGAGGCAGCCGGTGCGCCAGGCGTCGCGCAGCTGCACGAGCAGGCGGTGGCACTCGTCGATGGCGGAGTCGGTCTTGCCGAAGCTGGCCTTGACCAGTCGGGTGAAGACGTAGCCGTAGATGGCGTCGAGGCGGGTCGCCATGTCGGTGACCGCCGCGTCGCCGTTGGGCGAAAGCGAGCACCGCAATTCGGTGACGGCGTCCTGGGCCTTGAGGATGAAATGCGTCGCCTGGGGCCGGTTGCCTTCGATGGCAGCGGTGCGGGCGGCGTCGAGCGAGCGCACGGCGACGTCGTAGATCATCCCGATGAGTTGCGCGGGCGTGGCCGTCATGACCCGGTCGGCGAGGTACCGGTTGGATGCAACCGCAGAAGGAGGCGCCATTACTTCGCCGTCATGCCTTGAATCTGCGACGCCAACCACGAGCTCTGGTCCTTCAGGCGGCCCATGAGCGTCTCGAGGTCGGCGAACTGCTGTTGATAGCGGGCCTGCACGATCGTCATGTTCTTCTCGAAATCGTCGATGCGGTCTTGTTGGGATTTGCTCGCGGCAGTGGCTCCGTCGTGCGCGTTCGTGACGACGCCCCCGGGCCCGCTCAGCTGGTTGAGCAGCCGGGCGAGCCCGCCGGCGGCGCCGGACGAGTAGGTGATGCTGCCGAGGTCGAGCGTGCCGCCGGCGGCGGCGACGTCGCTGGCCGTCGCCGAAATCGTGAGCAAGAGGCCGGCGCCGTCGCCGGTGCCGTCGGCCCCGGTGAGGAGCTGGCCGGAGCCGGTGGCGGCTTGGCCGTCGATCGTTCCGACGACGTTGACGCCGGCGGACGAGCCGGTCAGCCCCGAGGCGCCGGCGGTGACGTTCAGCGTCGCCGCTGTGCCGTAGCCGGTGGTCGTCAGGGTGATGGCGCCGCCGTTGACCGAGGCCGTCACGCCCGAGCGGGCCGCGCTGAATGCGGCGTTGAGCCCGGCGGCGACCGACGTGGCGTCGGCTCCCGCGAGGGCGTGGTACACGACGTTGCCGGCGTTGGTGGTGACGCTGATGTCCTCGTTGGCCGCCAGGGTGCCGAAGGCGGCTCCGGTAAGCGACGCCTGCTGGGCGGCCTGCGTGATCTGCACGTTGAACGGTGCGGTGCGCGAAACCGTCGCCGGGGTGGCGCCGACGAACGTGACCCGGCTGTCGGTGGCCGAGCCCGTGCGCGCCAACAGCTTCGACACGGAGTCGAAGTCGGTGGTCACGGCGTCTTGGAACTTGGCGGCGTCGAAGGCGTAGGTGCCGTCACGCTGGAACGAGATGCCGATCTGCGACAGCGCCTTGTAGGTGCCCGTGCCCGTCACGTTCTGGATCGACGACACCAGCGTCGACACGAGATCGTTGGCCCGGCTGTCGCCCTGGAGCGTGCCCGCCGTCTGCGAGTCCGCTTCATAGCGGGTGTACACCTTGAGCTTGGCGAGCACGCCGTTGAGCTGGTCGACAAGCGCCTTGGCCTTGGTGGCGAGCCCCGACGCGTCGCGGCTCACCGTCAGGGTGACGTCGGTATTGGGATCGGCCGCCGACAGGCTGATCGTCGTGCCGGCGACGACGTCGCTGAGCGTGTTCGTCGCCCGGTTCACGACGAGACCACCGATGTGGATCTGCGAGTCGTGGCCTTGGGTGAGGGTCTCCGTGCCGTCGGCAACGCCGGTGTAGCCCGACAGGTCGAGGGTGAACGCCTTGGCGAGGCCCGTCGCCGCCGAGGTCGCCACGAGGCGCACCGGGTTGGTGCCGCTGCCCGTGTCGATGGTCTGCGTGCGTACGTTGGCGTCGGCCGACGTGATCGCCGCTGCGAGATCGGTGAGCGAGTCGCCGGCGTTCGAGCGGATGACGTTGAGGGTGCCGCTGCCGGCCCGCAGGCCGCCGGCGAACTCGACGCTGAACGTGCCCGAAGCACCGTTGAGCGTGGTCTGCACGCCGGCGCCCGCGGAAGTAATCGTGTTGCTGACACCGTCGACGGTGACGGTGCCGTCCGTGCCGTTGACCGCCGCTCCGGCCGACAGGCCGAGCGACGCCAGAGCTGAACCGCCGGTGAACTGCAGGCTCGCTGCCGATCCTTCGGCGACAGTGGACACCTGCAGGTGTCCACCGGCGGCAGAGACATTGACGTCCGCGCCGACCGCAGCGTTCACCGCGCCGGCCAAAGCCTGCAGCGTTGAGTAGGTCCCCTGGGCGATCTGGACGATGCGCGTCACTCCATTGACGACGACCGTCACTTCGTTGTTCGCGGGGCCGATCGACACTGATCCACCCCACAACCCACCCGTAATGGTTGCAGAACCCGTTGCTTGCGAGACGACGAGGGCGTGCGCTCCGGTGTTGACCGATGCGTCCGCCCGTGCGAACCCAATGCCGAGCGCGGGAAGACCCGAGCCCAACGTTGCCGTTCCGGCACCGAGCGCCGAGGTGGCCGAAGCCGCTCCGGAAGACGCCACCTGCTGGGCGGTGGCCAGCGCGTCGACGCGCAACGTGAGGCTCGTCGGGGCAGCGGTGCTGCCCGGAGTCACGGTGGCGGACGCGAGAGAGGGAGCCGAGCTCGCAGCGCTGTAGAGCGCGAGCTTCGGCAAGGTTGACAGATCGCTCGTGGCTGTCGAGAGGGAACTCAGACCGGTGCTGATGTCGGCCCAGGCGGCGGCCTGGGCGTCGTAGGCCGACTTCTGCGTCGCCATCTGAGTCTCAGGCTGACGCTCAACCTTCATCAAGTTGTCGATGATGGTGCTGGTTTGGAGTCCGGTAATGAGCCCGTCAACCGAAGACATGGGCCCTCCCTCAGATTGCTAGGTGCGAGAACGGGATCCTCCAGGGGAACGTTGGTGGCCGGATGGCGGATCGACGGCCACCAACGCCCCTGGAGAGAAGGGTTACTACTGGAGCAGCTTGAGGACGGCCTGCGGGGCGGCGTTCGCCTGGGCGAGCATCGCCGTGCCGGCCTGAACCAGGATCTGGCTCTTGGTGAACATGGTCATCTCAGAGGCCATGTCCGTGTCACGGATCTGCGACTCCGAAGCCGTCAGGTTCTCGACGGCGACGTTGAGGCTGTTGATCGTGTGCTCCATGCGGTTCTGCACAGCACCGAGGTTCGCACGCTGGGTCGACAGGGTGCCGATGGCGGTGTCGATGGTCGTGATGGCCGCCGAAGCGCCCGTGCTCACGTCCACACCCGACACGTCGGTACCACCGACGCTGCTCGAGGACAGCGCACCGACGGTCACCGTGATGGTGTCGCCGGCGTTGGCGCCGACCTGGAAGGTAACCGAGCTGCCCGAGAACACGGACTGGCTACCGAACTTGGTCTGCGAACCGATCGAGGTGAGCTCGGTCTTGAGGGCGGCGACTTCCGCCTGCTGCGCGGTGCCGTTGGTGGTCGCCGTGTTCGAGGCGTCGACCGCCAGCTCACGCATGCGCTGCAGGATCGAGTGAACCTCGTTCAGCGCGCCTTCAGCGGTCTGCACGAAGTTGACGCCGTCCTGAGCGTTGCGCACGGCCTGCTGCGTGCCACGGATCTCGGCACGGAGGCCTTCCGACTTGACGAGGCCCGAAGCGTCGTCAGCAGCGCGGTTGATGCGGAAGCCCGAAGAGAGCTTTTCCAGCGACTTGGACATCTGGGTGTCGTTGACGCTGAGGTTGCGATACGCATTGAACGCCGCAGCGTTCGAGTTGATGCGAAGACTCACTGTCTCCTCCTTGATTTGAGTGGACCCGACTTCCCTGTCAGGCACTCATCCCGTCGGATCGCCTATCCGGCGATTTGAGGAATC